>DATEGV010000214.1:0-15764 GCA_035279925.1 Ktedonobacterales bacterium
GTATTCGGGCCGCTTGCCGCGGACCACGTCGTGGTAGACGGTCTGGATCTGCCGGGCGAGCGGGCCGATCTTGCCCGTGCCGACGGGGCGATGATCGACCTCGATCACGGGGGCGATCTGCGCGCCGGTGCCGGTGAGGAAGATTTCGTCGGCGCAGTACAGCTCGGTGCGGTCAATCACGCGCTCGCGGGTGATGCGGTCCAACTCGCGGCGGGCGATCTGGATGAGGCTGTCGCGAGTGATGCCTGGCAGAATGTTCTCCGTCGTCGGCGGCGTGACGAGCTCGTTAGCGATGACGAGGAAGATATTCTCGGCGCTGCCCTCGCTGACGTGCCCCTCCGACGTGAGCATGATCGCCTCGTCGAAGCCGTTGGCCAGCGCCTCCGTCTTGGCGAAGGCGCTGTTCACGTAGGCGCCGGAGATCTTGGCGCGGGCGGGGATCATATTGTCGTCCACGCGACGCCAGGATGAAACACCGCAACGCAGTCCGGCCGTTGAAATGTAGTCGCCCATCGGCAACGCGTACATCGTGAAGTGATCTTGCAAGCCGTGCAGTTTCACGCCGATGATCTCATCTGCCTTATAGGCGAAGGGGCGAATGTAGCAGTTCTCGCGGAAGCCATTGCGGCGCACAAGCTCAACGGATATCTCGATGAGCTGGTCCACGGTGTAGGGCAGCGCGATGTTGGTGATGCGACAGGAGCGATGCAGACGCTCAAAGTGTTCGCGGGTGCGGAAGATGTAGTTCTCTTGCGCCTGGTCGTTCCAATACGCTCGGATGCCTTCGAAGCATCCTGTTCCATACGACAGCGCGTGGGTCATGATGCCGACGCGCGCCTGATCGGCGGGAATAAACTCGCCATTCAGGAACACAACCATGTCAGATCGCTGCGAAAGCGCGGCAGAGTTCGTCACGCTCACATGCCTCCTCGCTACGGCGCCTTTGCCGTAACTGTCTGGATTGGTACCGCCGTCGGCACGCTGCGCCATTCGGCCCCGCGAGACGCCATCAGGCGCATCCCGCCACCCCACGATACGCCGCCAGGCGAAGGACTGTCAAGCGTTGCATGCGACCGAGCGCATGCGTCAATAGATGTGCTTCCCCAGGGCGGACAAGGCCAGCTCCGTCGCCAAGAGGGCCGTGCGATTTTCGCGGTCCAGAATCGGGTTCACCTCCACCAGGTCGAGGCTGGCGAGCGCTCCACTGGCGGCCACAATCTCCATCGCCAGGTGCGCCTCGCGATAGGTGATGCCGCCCGCGACGGGTGTGCCGACACCGGGCGCCTCCGATGGGTCCACCACATCCATATCGAAGCTCACATGCAGCTTTCGGCCGCCCTCGGTCGCCAGAGCAATGGCCTCCTCAGTGACCGCGTCCATGCCGCGCCGGTCAATGTCAGCGATGGTGCGCACATGCATGCCGGCCTCATGCAGCAGGCGGCGCTCACCGGCGTCCAGGTCGCGGGCGCCGACGATGACGATGTGGGCTGGGTCCAGGTGTGGCCCCGTGCCGGCGACGTTCACGAGCCGCTGGTCGCCATAGCCAGCCAGCGCCGCGAGAATCATGCCATGAATGTTGCCAGAGGGTGTCGTCTCCTGCGTGTTGAAGTCGGCGTGCGCATCAAACCAAATGACGCCGAGGGCGCCGAGCGCGTTGGCCGAGCCGCTGATGGAGCCGAGCGCGACGCTATGGTCTCCCCCCAGGACCACAGGAACAGATCCCTGTTGGATGCTGCTCTGTACGGCCTGCGCCAGCTCGCGCGCGCAGGTCAGAATCTGCTCCAGATACTTGAGCTTGGGGTCGCCGGGAGAGCGTGTTTCAGCGGCGGGCGCTTTGATCGAGTCGAGATGCTCCACGTCATGACCGAGCGACCGCAGCTTGTCGGAGATGTCGGCGTAGAGTATCGCGCTCGGGCCCATGTCTACTCCGCGCCGGTCCGCCCCAAGATCCATCGGCGCTCCAATGAGACTTACGCGCATAGGTTTCCTCGTTGAATCACAGTACGCAGTGTCTCACAGGAGTATATCGTGGGCGGTCGCGCGTGTCTATCGGAGATGATGGTTGATGGCGGCGAGACTCGGCTTTATACTGTCGAATGCGATGGATGGCGCCACGAGCGGATTGGGGCAGGTGCGTGGACGAGGACAATTGGGGCGACGAATTCGAGGTCGAAGTCACTGACCTGCGCACCGGGCAGCGCGCGGACACGCCGCGAGGCGTCGAAGCAGGACCACCTCTGGCCCCAACTATGGGCCAGCCCACCGCGCCCATCGCCGAGGGGATGGCGCCACCAACGCCAGTTGAGGTGACCGTGCTGCCGCGGAGCCGGCGCGCCCGCGCGACGGTGGCCGTCTGCGCCACGCTGCTGGTGGCGCTGGCGCTCGTCATCCTGCCGGGATCGCCGCTCGCGATCAAGGGCGCGTCGGTACGGGCGACGCCGACGGCGACCGTGACGGTTGATCCCAGCGCCAGCACGTTCTACTCGGTAGACACGGTTCCCTGGGGAACGTTGCTCGTGGACGGCAAGTCCGATGTGCTCGCTGACACTGGCTCCGGCTATCCGTCAATCACTCTTGGCCCCGGCACACACACGATAAGCTACATCGCGGCGCCCTTTCCGGAGGTCAAGTGTCAGGTGGGCGTTCCCAGCAGCGCCGGTGACACCTGCCCACTATACACGGATACGAACAACTTGCAGAACCTGCCGATACCGGGCGCGCGCGTGCTCGACCTGCGCGCCAACATGGCGAACCTGCCGCCATCCCAGGTGAGCGCGCTTCAGACGAAGATCGAGGCGAACCTCGCGACGTTCACCGGACGGGCGCAGCTTGATCCGGGCGACCACTATCTCGACGCCTCGGGCAATACGCGGACGGCTGACGTGGGCATGCAGGGAATCGTCAACTACACATTGAATCCTAGCGTGAGTCAAGGGCAAGGATGCGCCGCGATCTGTGATGAGAACGGCATCGGCAGTGGATCCAACGGGACGACGTGGGTGGTTATCGCGAGTCTCATCCAGCAGTGGCGCTATCTACTTTCCACCGGGCAGAGCGTCTCTGGCCCACAGCTTGGGCTGAGCGGCGGCGGTGTAGCAACCGTCTTTGGGGTCATATGGAACGGGAGCTGGCAGGTATCCCACCTCGGCTACAGCGTCAGCACGATGTGCGAAAGCGGATACAGCGTCCTCAATCAGGACATTTCGTCCGCGAGCCCGAACTTCTTTCAATCCAACATGGCGCAGAACTCATCCGGCTCGGCAACCAATCTGGCGGAAGGCTGCGTTCTCTCCTTTACCTCGACCACGGGAAGTAATGGCCCTACGCCGACCGGTCCTACCGCGTACTTCCTCTATCGCTGCGGCGTCGTCATGGTCGTCAATCAATCCGCCAGCGCGATCCTGCCCGGGCAGCCTACAGCAAGCGCGCACGAACACCAGATCGCGCGGCAGTTGATTGCGACGATGTCCCAACAATAACGCGGACGCGCGTATTGCAGGCGATAGCAAGCGCCGCCCCACCCTCGCGCAAACGCCTATGCGCCGAGGTACAATGAGCGACACGCGCCAATGAGAGCGAGGCTGTCAAAGTGGACGGCGACGGCTTGGGCGACCAGTTTGATGTCGAGGTCACCGACCTGCGGACGGGCCAGCGATCGCGCGCGCGGCCGCGCGATGATTCTGGCATGGTTTCGCCTACTCAGTCGCCTGGTCGCACAATACCTCTTGACGACGGCTTGGAGCCAGTTCCCATTCAGCTGGGCGCGCAATGGGGGAGGCGTCGCCGCGCAACAATGCTGGTCGCCGGCGCTGTAATTCTGGTCGCGCTCGCCGTGTTTCTCCTACCGGACTCGCCGCTTGCCGTGAGCAGACTGGACACGTCCCTGACTCCTACGGTTACGATCGGTCCTCGCGATCGTACTTTTTACATGGTTCACGCCGTGCCGTGGGGAACGTTGACGATAGACGGCAAGGTGACAGCGGCCATACAGAATGGTTCTGACTATTCGAGCGTCACGCTCCCCGCCGGCACACACACCTTTGTGTACAACGCCGCCCCATTCCCCGTCGTACGTTGCCAGATCACCATACCCAACAACGGGAACAACACGTGTCCATTGGATCACAATGCGTATGATGCGCCGAATGCATCAATTCCAAGTACGCAACTGATGGATCTGCGCGCGACCATTGCCAATCTTTCGCTTGGGGAGCTCAGCGCGCTCACCACCAAGATTGAGTCATCGCTGGGGACATTGGGTGGACGCACACAGCTTCGGGCTGGCGACCACTACGCCGACGCGACTGGCAACACGCGCCTCGCCGCCGGCTCAATGCAGGCGATCGTCTCGTACAACCTGTCCACGAACACACAACCTGGTCAAGGCTGCGCCGCCATCTGCGATTCATATGGCATGGGAGCCGGTCCGAGCGGACCCGCCTGGTTGATTGCGGCAAACGTGACGGAGAGCTGGCGCTGCCTCATCGCCAACGGCCAAGCAATAGCTGGTCCGCGCATTGGCCAAAACAGCTACCCTCTGCAGCTCGTGTTCGCGGTGACCTGGGACGGAAGCTGGCACATCACATCTCTAGATGATGGCGGAAGCATGGGCTGTCAGAGCGCTAACGCCATGTTCAATCAGGACATTTCGCCCGTGAACCCCACCTTCTCCCAAATGACCACCAGGGCGACCGCGTCCAGCCCGCGGAATAGCGCCGCCGATGGGTGTGTCATCGCGCTCACCCCATACGACAATGCCGGAACCCCATCTGGGAATATCGCATACTTCCTCTATCGCTGCGGCTCGCTGATGGCCGTCAATGCGGCGGCGCAGACGATTCTTCCCGGCATTCCGTCGCTCAGCGCCAACGAAGCACAGATCGCGCAGCAGATGATCGCGACGATGCCCCCACAGTAGACGCGGACATCGTCATGGCAGGCGCACATCGCCGCCGGCAAGCGCGGCCCTGGCGCGGGCAATATCCCGAACGGATTTGAGGGACTCGAAGAGGGTCAGCGCGCCGTTGAGTTCACGCTGGGCAAGTTCTTCGTCGCCGGCCGCGCCGCGCCGCCGGTATAAGCCGGCAAGCGCATAGAGCGTGCGCGCCTCTTCCCAGGCGGTTCCCAGGTCACGGTAGCGGGCGCGGGCGTTTTCCAGGTCGGTCAAGGCGTCGTCCCAGCGGCCGTCGGCCACGGCGATGATGCCGCGCGCACGTGTCGCCTGGCTCAGCGCCTTGCGCGCGCCGGAGCGCCACCCCAGTTCCAGCGCCTGCGCGGCAAACCGATCAAACAGCTCGCGCTCGCCCGTCCGGGCGCCAAGCTCCGCCAACTCCGAGAGCACCAGCGGCAACGCCATGCGTCCCGCCCGCGAGTCGAGAGCGGCGATCAGCATCTGCCGCGCCTCTTTCAGCGCGCCGCGCGCGATCGCCAGCCGCGCCTTCACCAGACCCAGGAACTGCGCCTCGCTGCGTTCGGTCATCTCACTCACGCGCCGCGCCACGCGGTCCGAGCCGTCACGCTCGCCGGTGCGCGCCAACACGATGGCCCAGCAGAGCAGCGCCCAGCGGTGCGAGTCGGAGTAGGTCAGTGTGAGGCGCGGCGCGATGGCCTGTAGCTGGTCGCACATACGCACGGTGTCGGGCCAGCGATCCCACTCGAAGTACGCGATCGCGAGGTTGCGCAGCGCCTGGGCTTGCAGGGCCTCCGCGTCGGCGGATTCGGCCAGTCCCAGCGCCCGCTGCCCATGCTGGATAGCCAGCGCGAAGTCACCGACGAGCATATACGCGCTACAGACCGTGGCGTCAATGTCCACAAGCTCGGCGGGGTCATCGAGCCGGCGCGCCCACTGGAGCCGGCGCGTCTGACTCTCCAGATTGCCGCGCAGATCGGTCGTCGCCAATTGCAGGCTGCCAAGCGCGTCCAGCGCCTCCGACGCGCCGCGGGGGTCGTCCAGCGCCTCCGTGATGCGCACGGCTTCGCGAGCGCCGCGCAGCGCGTCCATCAGTTCATCCTCGCCGCGCTGCTCCGGCCAGGACCACCAGAAGAACGCCTTGGCGGTCAGCAGCGCCGCGCCCTCCAGGGTGTCCGCCTGGCCGAGCTCCTGTGAGAGATGGAGCCCTTCACGCAGATAGCGCAGGAGTTCCTCATGCGCGGGCGGCTGCGGAAAGAGGCTGGGATAGCGCGTCGGCAACTGCACCAGCGCATGGTAGAGCCGCAGTCCGACGGTACGCCAGTTCATCGGCAGCGCGTGGCGCGCTGGCTCGCGCTCCTCGGCGTCAGCATCGTCCGAGGGTGGATCTGTCTCGGGGATGGGTATGGACGCGCCAGATGTGGCGGCGATGCGCGCGTCACCAGCATGCGTGGCGGCGACCGACGAGGCGGCGTTGTCCTCTAGCATGAAGGTGCTGTAGGCCGACCAAAGCCGCAGCGCGTCCCGATAATCCGTCCAGGCAGTGTCGCCGTTCGTCTGGAGCCAGCGCGCCTCGCCGCGCTTCATCAGCAGCTCGACGCGCAGCGGCACGTCCTCAGCAGTCGCGTCCTCGGCGAGCAGTTCGAGCGCGTCGGAGTAGTACGATTCCGCCTTGACGCCGGAATGGCGCGCGGCGGCCTGGTCGCCGGCCATGCCAAGGTACCGCACCACCTTGTCGCGCACGGCCTGTCTGCGCGCCGTGTTGTTCGCGCGGGCGAGGTTGGCCTGGATGTAGTACTGCCGGTAGTGTTGCGCCAGCAGGTCCGCGAATTCAGATTCCCGTCCACGCGCCAATTCCTCCAGCCACTCCGCGACATGCTGGTGCTCGTGGGCGCGGCGCGTGCGCGCGATGCCCGCATAGGTCACTTCGCGCGTCAACGAATGATTGAAGGTGTAGACCGTCTCACCGGTCGGGGCGGCCAGCGTCTGCGGGCGCTCGATTTCGCGGATGAGGTCCTTCTTCATCAGCGCGCGTAGAATGCCGTCGAGGTCGGTGTCGTCATGGCGCGGATGGAGAGCGCGCAACGCCGCCGGCCAGAAATAGCGCCCGATGACCGCGGCGTGCTGCATAAGGTCGCGCTCGTCCTCGCTGAGCAGATCCAGCCGGGCGGCCAGCACTCCCTGTACCGTGTCAGGAATCGCTAGCTCGCGAATCTCGTCGCTGTTCTCCGCCTCCGGCGCGACACGCCAGCCACGACCCGCCGCCTCGCCGCCAATCAGGATGCCGCGATCCACCAGCATGCGGACGATCTCTTCGACATAGAACGGGTTGCCTTCCGCCTTCTTGAGAATGCCCCAGCGCAGGCTATCCGGCACACCGTCGTCCGGCAGCAGCTCGCGGATGAGGCGTTGCGAGTCGCGCGCGGAGAGCGCTTCGAGGCCGATGATCGCGTAGTTGCGCTTGCCGCCGCCCCAGTCGGGGCGTTTCTCGATCAACTCCGGGCGCGCGGGACACACTAGCAGTAGCGGCACACCGCTGGCGCGTGAGGCGACCTCCTCAAGCAGATTGAGCAGCGTTTCATCCGCCCAGTGGATATCGTCCACAACGACCAGCAGGGGGCGCACAGTGGCTAGCGCCTCAAAGAAGATGCGCCACGAGCGCAGCACCCCCTCCTGATAGTGTTGCGCGTCGGCAGGAAGCAAGGCCCGGCGTCGCTCGCGCGTCTCGATGCCGATGGTGTGGCCGAGGTAGGCCGCCACCTGTTCTACCTCTTCTGAGCGCCCGGCCTGGGCGAACGCCTCGCGGACACACTCCAGCAGGCGCGCGCGCGCCGTCTCAGGCGGCTCCAGCGCGTTGAACGTGCAGTGCGTGCGCAGCATCTCCGCCAGCGGCCAGTAGGTGATGCCTTCGCCATACGGTGGGCAGCGCCCCTCCAGCACGAGCGGAACCGGCGCGTCCTCCGACTCCGCCGTCGCGGTGATCGCCTCCAACAACTCACGCGTCAGGCGCGACTTGCCGACACCGGGCGCGCCGAGAATCGTGACGAGGTGCGGGCGTCGCTCGTTGGTGACACGCGCATAGATCGAGCGCAAGAGGTCAAGTTCGGCGTCGCGGCCAACCAACGGCGCGTACAGCCCCGTGACACCGCGCGGACGCGGCATCGGCGCGGAGCCGCCCTCACTGACGGCGAGCGCCTCCCAGACGCGAACGGGGCGCGGCTTGCCCCGCAGGGCCACCGGAGCCAGCGCCCGATACTCGATGGCGCCGGTTGAGCTGCGGTAGGTGCGCGGGCCGACCAGGATTCCGCCGGGCGCGGCGATCTGTTGAAGACGCGACGCCACATTGACCGGGTCTCCGGTGATGAGGAAGTCACGACCCTCCGCCGCGCCGCCGGCCGCCACGACCTCGCCCGTATTGACGCCGATCCGCATGCTCAGCGTGGGAGCCGCCGCGTCGGCGCGCGTGCGTGTCTCATTAAAGCGGCGCAGGGCCGACTGCATATCCAGCGCCGCGCGGACCGCGCGCACGGGGTCGTCCTCATGCGCAATGGGCATACCGAAGACGGCCATGACAGCGTCGCCGATGTATTTTTCGACGGTGCCGCCGTGCCGATGAATCTCGTGCGACATCGAACTGAAGAAGGCGCTGAGCAGCGCGCGCACATCCTCGGCGTCCATCGTGTCCGCCAGTGCGGTCGAGCCTGTGATGTCGGCGAAGAGGACAGTGACTACCCGGCGCTCTTCGATGTTCTCGCCCGCGTAGTGGTCCGCGTGCGGCTGTGGTCGCGCGCCGTTCACCGCGCCGGGCTTCGCCTCGCCGGTCGCGGTCGTCGGGCGTCTGCGCGTACGGACTTTCGCGGTCTGGCCATTAGCGCCCGTAGGCGGCGCGCTCGCTTCGGCGGGAGACGCGGCGATGTTGGCTGGAATCGTCACCCCCGCGCCGGCCGCGACCAACGGTGAGCCGCACTGATTGCAGAACTTCGCGCCCGGCGGATTGATGGTCCCACAGTTCGCGCAGACGCGCGGCAACGCCTGTCCGCATTCGATGCAGAACTTCGCGTTGTCGGGACTGACCGTCTGGCAGGTGGGACAATTCATGCGCGCTCCTGGCCGGCGATGTGAGGCCAATCTCTGTAGACACTGAGATCATATTGTAGTCCCGTCGCGTGGCGCTGGATAGGGGCATGGCAATACCGCTCTGTTTGCGGCGATATGATATGCTCGACTGGTACTAGAGACACACGCCGACATATGTTGAAACAACTAAGCGTTGACGTGTGGGCGAAAGGAAGTTGTCCATGTCTCGCAATCCGGACGAATTTTCGTGGGACGCCGACCACGCGCCGCCGGACAGCGCCGGACCGCTCGGGAACGTCTTGCCGACCGAGGGGATCGCCAAGCCCGGCCGCTATCGCGTGTATCAGCTGATGGCGACCGGCGGCATGTCGCGGGTGTATCGCGCCTATGACACGCTGATGAGTCGGGAGGTGGCGATCAAGGTCTTGCCGCCCGTGTTCGCGGAGGACCCCGTGCGCGTGGAGCGCTTCCGCCTGGAGACGCGGCGCGTCGCCGCTTTGCAGCACGCGAATATCGTGCCGTTGCTCGACCACGGCGAGGGTAACGGACGCCTCTTTCTGGTCATGCCGTTCTATCCGTCGGCGCTACGAGAAGTGCTCCGCGAGCGCGGCACGTTGAGCCTCGCCGAAACCGTGGCGATCACGCGCCAGATCGCGCTTGCTCTGGAATACGCGCACCAGCACGGCCTGATCCACCGTGACGTGAAGCCTGAGAACATCCTACTGGACGGCGAGGGTCGCGCCCTGCTGACCGACTTCGGCATCTCCAAAGCGGCCCCGTCCGCACCCGAACGTCTGATGACCTCTGGTCCACTCAGCGCCGCCGAGGCCGGCCAGATGCCGATCGCCAGCATCGAGTACAGCTCACCCGAACATCTGCTGGGGCGACCTGCCGACGCGCGGGCCGACGTATTTGGCCTGGCCGTCGTCGTCTATGAGATGCTCACGGCGCATGTGCCGTTCCCGCTGTATCAGGATCGCATGTATACGACGCTGCTGCGCATGTTGACGGAGCGACCGACGCCGCCCTCGGCGTTCTGCCCGGAGCGATTGCCAGCTGAGGTGGACACCGTGATTCTCCGCGCACTCGCCAGCGAACCATCCAAGCGCTTCAACGGCGCTCGCGCCTTCGGGGACGCGCTGACGCAGGCGTCGGGAATGCGCGTGTCAGGGGCCTTGTCGCCACTCGCTGACGCGCCGCCCGCCTTCAACCAGGCGTCCCTCCGTGGCAGAGACATCGCCGATGTGGAGACACAGCCCATGTTGCCGCCACGCACCGGTCCGCTCGATCCATACGCGCGCTGGTAGCCGCTCCGTCGCCGACGAACGCGCGGATCGGAGCGCGGGTGGGCCGATTCCGGCTGGGGTGTCGTCGGAATGCCGGGCTTTAGCTCGTTTGCCGCCCCGTGCGCCGGCCATTCATGGCCGCGAGAGCTTCTCGTCCTGTTCACCGATGCGCCGCATGACGTTGAGCGTCAGCCCGATGGCGCCGATGCCCAGGACGAAGCCGGTTCCCATCCAGAGGGCGCGCTGTGTCCAGACGCTCGCGCGGAAGGCCAACGCGGGGGCGGGCGCGCGCTGGCGCAGGGCGACGATGCGACCACGCGCGGTGGGCGCCTCGATCACCACCGGCTCATCGTGTTGGGCGGAGTCCGTGCTTCCATGTTCCAGCAGTCGTCCGCTGAGCTGCTCACAGAATCCTCTGGCATAGCGTTCACCCGCGAGGTGTGCGGCGCGCTGCTGGTCGGCGCTCGTGGCGGCGTCGAGGGTGAGATCCCAGACGTAGGCGACGATGGTGTAGTTTTCCTGCCCGACGAGATCAATGCGCCCGCTGCCCCGAAACGTGCCATGCGGACCGTAGCCGTGTATAACAAGCTGGAGGTGCGCGGGATGCCGCGCCGCGCGGGTCTGGATGGTGACGGCGGTCGTGCGGGTAGCGGTCTCACCGTGGACGCGCGCCTCGACGGTCACTCCGCCATCCGCGTCCGCCGGCCCGAGTTGGATCAGTCGTTCACAGCCTGGCAGCGCCTCGCAGAGCGACTCCACCTGAGTGAGCGCCGCGAAGACCCGCTCGCTGGTCGCCGGAAATGTGTACGTCCCTTCGATGCGCATACGTTCCGCCCCCTCCACGCCCCATACATCTGCCGCCACATCCGATCTAGTATAGCGCACGGTGTGGGGCGCGGGCAATCAGCGCGGGAGACACGCGCAGCGCCCGCCACGCTTGACGGCGGCAGAGCCTCTGCGGTATACTTGCCTTCGTTGTCGCGCAATCTCACGCCGGCGTAGCTCAGTGGTAGAGCAGCGGTTTCGTAAACCGCAGGTCAAGGGTTCGAATCCCCTCGCCGGCTCCATATTCAGCCCCAGGTCATGCGCCTGGGGCTGTTTTTGTAGTTAGGGGCGGGAAAGAAGACGTGAGGGTATAATGCCTCGCAAGAAGCGTGATATCCGTCGCGAGTATCGCGACCTCGGCTTTCAGGAACGTCAGGGCAAAGGCGATCATCGGGTGTACGCCCATCCACTCCTGCGTGAGGATTATGTGGTCGCTGGCGCCGATGGGAAAGACGCGCGCGACTATGACGAGGGCAACCTCCGCAAAGCCAAGCGCGCGCTCGCCCAAGCCCAACAGCAACAGAAAGGGCAGAACAAGCCGTGAGTGAGCGTGAAAGCGGCCATGAGTCTGAGCGATACAGCATCGTGATCGAGTGGAGCGACGAGGACCAAACGTATGTGGTCATCCTGCCCGAATGGGCCGATCAGTACCTCATGCCCGTTGGTGACGGTGACACCTATGAGGAAGCCCTGGCGAGCGCACGTGACGCGCTGGAGACCTTCATCCAACTCGCCCGCGAGGACGGGAAACCGCTACCCGAGCCGCGCACCTACGTCGGCGCCCCCGCTTGACGCCGCGGCGAGTGGCGTTCACCCCCCAACTCAGTAGCCAACGGCACGGTGAATGATGAGCGATCGAGATACAACCGAGCCGACCTGGCTCGACCTCTACGACTTCCGGCGGCGCATGGCCGCGCTCTACGCACAACGCGAGGCGGCGCTTCGTGGCGGCGAAGGTGAGCCGGGACCGCTCGCCCGCTTTCGCGCCGGCAAGGATGACCTCTTCGCGCGCCACCCACAGACGCCGTTCGGGCCGGAGGAGCTGGCTATGTTTGGGGGTCTGCGCTACTTCCCGTACGACGCCGCGCTATGCGTCGAGGCGACGCTGACCCCGCTGGCCGACGCGGAGATGGACGATCTGCCCGCCAGTGGCGCGCACGCGATGCGCTTCCGGCGTGCGGCCCGGCTGGAGTTCGCGCTCGACGGGGCGCCGTCTTCGCTGCTGGTCTACTGGATTGATGTCTACGGCGGCGGGCTGTTCCTGCCATTCCGCGACGCCACCAGCGGACAGGAGACCTATGGTGGCGGCCGCTATCTCTTCGATACCGTCAAGGGCAGCGACTTCCTCCGGCGGGATGGCCACGAGCAGACGATGGGCTATGCTGGCGGGCGCGTCCTGCTGGACTTCAACTACGCCTATAACCCCTCCTGCGCGTATGACGCGCGCTGGGTGTGTCCGCTGGCCCCGAACGATAACCGGCTGCCGCTGCCGATCCGCGCCGGGGAGCGGAACTATCACGAATAAGGACAGTCGCGATGATACAGGTGACGGTAGCCGGGTACAGATTGCGGCTTGCTGAGGACCTGTCTGATTACTACGAGCATGAAGTGGCTCACGCCGACCGATTCGATGCGTTCGCGCTGGAGGCGGAAAAGCTCGCCGTGTTCTCTGTCGCCGTAAGCAGAGGTCATGACTGGCCGTTCTTGATCGTCGCACAGCGTTATCATCCGGCGAGTGAGGGAGGATTCTTTCCCGGCGTGCTGCTCGTCCCTGAGACAGAGATTCTGTTCATAGGCGCTGGCGAACGTCTCCTGGCGTACTCGCTGCGTGAACCGACTCACTTGTGGGAGGACAAAGCGGATATCGGCTTTTGGCATTGGCAACGGCATGAAGATGTTGTCATTATGTCGGCAGAGGTTGAGCTTGCTGCGTGGGATCTCCAGGGCAAGAAGCTCTGGACGACGTTTGTCGAGCCACCCTGGGAGTATCGCGTGGAGGCTGGAATGGTCCAACTATACGTGATGGGAACGCTCTCCGACTTTCCATTGCATGCTGGTCCCCACTAACATTCATCAAGGAGGGAGAGTATTGAATGCCAGCAATGTCCGAGGCTGAATGGAAGGCGTTCATCGCGGCGGGGACGCGCACCGCGCGGCTGGCCACCACGCGCGCCGACGGCCGCCCGCATGTCGTACCCGTCTGGTTCGTGCTGGACGGCGACGACCTCATCTTCACCACCGGCGAGAAGACCGTGAAGGGCAGGAACCTGCAACGCGACGCGCGGGTTGCGCTCTGCGTGGATGACGACGCCCCGCCCTTCGCCTATGTGATGATCGAGGGAACGGCGCGTCTGGAGCACGCTGCGCCCGATCTGCTGGCGTGGTCCACCCGCGTCGCGTCCCGCTACATGGGCGCCGAGCAGGGCGACGCCTATGGTAAGCGCAATGCCGTGCCGGGCGAGATGCTCGTGCGGGTTACACCCGTCCACGTCATCGCCGAGAACGACATCGCCGGCTGGTAGCGACCGCGCCGCGCTCGTTGGAAGGAGATCGGCGGCGCGCGGGTGTACGTGGGTTATCTGGGTATGGCATAGGCTCTGCGAGCCGAGAACGTGCGGAGTCCTGAAACGGTTTCGGGACAGGGACAGACGAATGGAGGCTCAGCATGTCCGAGCGCGCGACCTGGAAGCCACATACCGAGCATGGCGAGTTGAAGACCGACGAGCGCGACGCGCTCCCCGAGAGCGTCTATGCCTTTCCCACGCAGCGCAAGGAACCGCTGACTGACGCGGCGCATGTCAAGAATGCGCTGGCGCGCTTCGATCAGGTGAAAGGTGTAAGCGACGCTGACCGCGACCTCGCCTGGCGCAACATTCAGGCGGCCGCCAAGCACTATCACGTCGAGGTGCAAGAATCGCACTGGCAGGAGCTTGGCCGCCATCCCCACACCGGGAATCCAGCGCATTAGCCTCCACTGCTACGTGGAGGCTGAACCATGGTCCGCTATGCCGCCGCGCCGATGCGGCGGTAGCGCGCCTCCGCGAAGCTGTAGAGGCCGTAGGCGATCACGCCCAGCGCGACGACGAAGAGCAGCGCGTGGCCGAACGGTTGGTTGATAAGCTCTTGCAGCGCGCCGCCCAGTCCCTTCGCCTGGTTTGGATTGCGATGCGCCGCCGCGACGATCAGGAAGAGGCCGATGATCGCGAAGACGACGCTGAGGGCGCTGAGGCCGAGCCGCCCGGTGAATTTGACCGCCTTGCGCACGGTCTGGCTCATCTGGCCGGATTGCATGGTCCGCATGAACGCCGCTTTGTACGCCTGCTGTGCGAGCGCCGCCGCGACGCCCAGCACCACAAGACCGGCGATGATGACGACGGCGACACCCCAGGAGTGCGCCAGCAGACGCGCGGTCCAGTCATGGGCGTTAGTGTTCGTGCTCTTGCCGCCGTTGCCGGAGCCGCTATCGAGCTTAGCCGCGGCCAGCGCGAGGCCGATGTAGGAGAGGCCGACGACCGCGTAGCCGATGCGCGTGAAGACACCCTTGGCGTTCGTGCCGTAGCCGTCCATATCGAAGATCGCTAGCGCCAGACACCAGAGCGCGTAGCCGAAGAGGCCGACGGCGATGACGGCGAGGATGACGCTGCCAAAGGCGTGGTTGTGGATCGCGCGGATCACGTCGTTGCGGTCGGTGCTCGCGGCGTGTTTGCCGAAGACGGCTTCGAGCGTGAGCACGCCGAGTAAGAAGTACACGAGTCCCTTCGCGGCGTAGCCCAGCCGCGCGAGAAATTGCGCGATCGGCGAGCGCGCCGTGTGTCGCGCCGCCTGCTTCGCCTCACGAGCGGCGCCTTTGACATTGCCTGTATCGAAGCGCGAGTTGCGCGACGAGGAGGCCATCGAATCCGCCATGATTGCTTATCCTTCCTGGGCGCGTCCACTGCGCAAGTCCGTCGGATCGTCCGTTGGTTGACGCATTACGCACATTTGGCGCCGCACATTGAGGGAGAGATCAGGAGAGTGTCTGAGGCTATGACAGGTTTTCGGCGTCATCGTAAGTGTTAGGGCATCGAGAGTGATGCAAATCTAGCCGCACACTATGCGAGGTCAGTTGTATTCGGTTGTCGTTTGACAGGTTGAAAGATGACGGTCGTGATCTCCGCGAGCCGGCGGCAGCCATCCTTTGAATTTAGTCCTTCTATGAGGCAGTGTGCTTTATTCTCCAGTAGCACGTCCCTTCGCACAGTTAGACCAAGGGCTTTGATTTGACTTACACGTAATTCACCTACGCTAAAGCCGCCTGCTGGTGCTTGACTGAGCGTCTCCACAATCGAAGAAAGACGTGCAAGGTTGACCGAAACCTGTGGATCAGGCGATTTGGGCTTACTTGAGGTCATGTAAGCTGCCGAACTGACCGTTCCATCCTGCTTGACATGCCAGCTTACAAGACGACGGTACAACACATCGTCGTCTTGTATCTCGACACTCTGGTCGGCCGTTTCTCGTTGCAAATTAGTAGGTGAGGATGACGGTGGCGACGAGGCCGAGAGCGGTCTCCCAGGATATATTGTCACCTTCTTGCGACGTTGTCGCAGTCTTCGTGTGATCCACGAGCAGGTAACCGAGAACGCCCGACGGGCCGATTTGAATAGTAACTTCAGACCAACGGGTAC
>DATEGV010000215.1:0-13899 GCA_035279925.1 Ktedonobacterales bacterium
CCCATTCGTCGGCGACGCCCAGCGATTCGTGATCCCGCAGGCCCAGGTCGTCCGACTGTGACGGACGCCCCAACTCGTCATCGTCCCACGAGTTCCAGGTGCGCTCGTCGGCGGAGCCGTAGACGGGACGTGTTCGAGCCACGGCGGCCCGCACGGGCTTGCGGGGGGCAAGCGCATCGGCGTCCGCATATCCGGCGTCGCGATCCACCCCCGACCCAGAGCGCCCGTCACGGGCGCGTGCGGTGGCGCCGCCGCGTCTGCCCTGGCCGTTGATGTCGTCGCGGGGCCGCTCGGCGTCGTCGCGATCGGATGACGCGCGCTGCGCCTGGCCGGGCTTTTTCGTCGGGTCCCAGTCCACCCGGCCGCCGCTGGAGGGCGTCGCGCGACCATTATTAGGATCGGAGCCGCTGCCATCTCGTGGGGGCGTGGCGCGTGAGCGTCGGTCGTCCGGCCTGCGTGGTGCGCTCATGTCAGCGTAGTTCCGCTGATCGTCGCGCGCGGCGCCCGGTCTGCCATTCTCGTCCATGGTCGCGACCTCCCCACCGACTCCGCCTCTATACCACTGGCGACCTTACCAGCGCGCTTGAAACGCAGATTGATAGCCAGCATCCATTATACCCTACCCGCGTCGGCAAATCGCCCAAAAGGGTATACGGGCGACGCCGCCGCGCCCAGCAGGCGGGAGACGCCACCCGTATACACGTTACGGAAGGGTCAGATGGAGACAGTGTCGCGCGGCGTAGCCCGGATGGGTGGGCGCCAGTCAGCGCACCGCCTCCTCCTCGACGGCGCGGGCCGCGAACTGGCTGTTGTAGAGGTCGGCGTAGAAACCGCCCTTCGCCAGCAGCGCCTCGTGCGTGCCCTGCTCCACGATACTGCCGTGGTTCATCACCAGGATCGCGTCGGCGTCGCGGATGGTGGAGAGCCGGTGGGCGATCACGAAGCTCGTTCGCCCACGCATCAGCTCGCTCATCGCGCGCTGGATTAGGATCTCCGTGCGCGTGTCCACGCTGCTCGTCGCCTCGTCCAGAATGAGAATCTCCGGGTTGGCAAGCACCGCGCGGGCAATGGTGAGCAACTGCTTCTGCCCCTGCGAGAGGTTGGTGGCCTCCTGGTTGAGCACCGTGTCATAGCTCTCCGGCAGCGTGCGAATGAAGTGGTCGGCCTGCGCCGCCTTCGCCGCCTGGATGATCTCCTCGTTGGTCGCGTTCTCGCGGCCATACGCGATGTTCTCCCGGATTGTGCCATTGAAGAGCCACGTGTCCTGAAGCACCATGCCGAACATCCGGCGCAGATCGCCCCGGCGCAGCTCGCGCGTATCCACACCGTCCACGAGAATCTGACCGTCATCAAGCTCGTAGAAGCGCATGAGCAGGTTGACAAGTGTCGTCTTGCCGGCGCCTGTCGGTCCGACGATAGCGACCATCTGGCCCGGCTTCACGGTGATGTTCATGTCCTCGATCAGCGGCGTGTTCGGGTTGTAGCCGAAGGTGACGCCCGTGAACTGGACGGCGCCGCGCGGATGCGCGATGGTTTGCGCCGCGACCGGCTCCGCCGACTGTTCCGGCTCGTCCAGCAGCTCGAAGATGCGCTCCGCCGAAGCGATGGTCAACTGAATCGTGTTCGTGATGCTGGCAAGCTGCGTGATCGGCATGGTGAACTGGCGGGCGTACAGGATGAACGCCTGTACGTCGCCGATGCTGATGGCGCGCTGTGTCACCAGGATGCCGCCAAGCACGGCGACGAAGACGTATCCCAGGTTGCCGATGCTCATCATCAGCGGCATGATCGTCCCGGAGACGAACTGCGCCCGCCAGCCGGCGTCGTACAGCTTGTCGTTCATCTCGTCGAATTTGGCGACGGAACGGCTCTCATGCCCGAACGCCTTGACGATCTTGTGACCGTTGTACATCTCCTCGACATGCCCGTTCAGTTCGCCCAGCGACCGCTGTTGCCGCGCGAAATACGTCGCGGAGCGCTTGGCGATCTTGGTCGTCACGATGATGCTCAGCGGCAGCGTGATGACGACGACCAGAGTGAGCAGTGGGCTGATCGTAAGCATCAGGATGATGACGCCGACGACCGTCACCAGCGATGTGATGAACTGCGTCAGGCTCTGCTGAAGCGTGCTGCTGATGTTGTCCATGTCGTTGACGGCGCGGCTGAGGATCTCGCCGTGCGTGCGCGAGTCATAGAACTTGAGCGGCAGGCGCGCCAGCTTCTCGTCCACCTCCCGGCGCAGGCCGTAGACCGTGCGCTGGGCGACGCCCGCCATGATGTACTGCTGCGCGTACCCAAAGAGCGAGCTAATCACGTACAGCACGGCCAGGATCAGCAGGATATGTCCGATGTAATTGAAGTCAATCTTTGCGCCCGGCACGTGATTCAGCTTGAGGATGAACCCCTGGAACAGCCGGGTGATCGCCAGTCCGAGCACCTTGGGGCCGACGATGTTGAAGATGGTGCTGAGCACCGCCGCCGCCAGCACGGCGAGCAGCTTATACTTCTGCGGGCGGAAATACGTCAGCAAGCGAAACAGCGTGCCCTTGAAGTTCTTGGCTTTCTGCGTCGGCATGCCCAGCCCGCCACGACCGGGCCCGAACATCATCGGCCCTTGTTGACCCTGGCCGCCGGGGCGATTGCCCGCCTGTGGGCGACGGTCCTGGCTCATGCGACCTCCTCGGCGGAGAGCTGCGACAGCACGATCTCGCGGTAGACCGCGCTCGTCTCCATCAACTCTCGATGCGTGCCGGTAGCGACTAACCGTCCCTCGTCGAGGACGAGAATCTGGTCCGCGTTCATAATCGTGCTGACGCGCTGGGCGACGATGAACACCGTCGCGGCGCCGGTCTCCTGCTTGAGGGCCGCGCGTAGTTTGGCGTCGGTCGCGTAGTCCAGCGCGGAGAAGCTGTCGTCGAAGACGTAGATCTCCGGCCGGCGCACGAGCGCCCGGGCAATCGCCATCCGCTGCTTCTGCCCACCGGAGAGATTCGTGCCGCCCTGCGCGATCACGGCGTCATAGCGGTCGTCCATGTCCTGGATGAACTCGCTGGCCTGCGCCGTCTCCGCGGCGTGGCGCACCTCGTCGTCGCTGGCCATCTCTTTGCCGTAGCGGATGTTGTCCGCCGCCGTGCCGGAGAACAGCACCGCCGTCTGCGGCACGAAGCCGATCTTGGCGCGTAGCTCCTCCTGCGGCATCGCGCGCACATCCACGCCGTCCACGAGCACCCGCCCGCTCTCCGCGTCATAGAAGCGCGGGATCAGGTTGACGAGGGTCGTCTTGCCCGCGCCCGTGCCGCCGATGATCGCGGTGATCTCGCCGGGCGCCGCGCGGAAGGAGATGTGCGCGAGGGCCGGCTCCTCCGCGCCGGGATAGCTGAACGTGACATCCTCGAACGCGACATAGCCGGACCGCTCGGCCGCATGTACGGTCGCGCTCGCGTCGCGAATCTCCGGCGCGACATCGAAGACGGCGTTGATGCGCGTAGCCGATGCGGCGGCGCGCGGCAGCATGATGAACATCGCCGAGAGCATGAGCATCGCGAACAAGATCTGCGTGGCGTATTGCATGAAGGCGAGCAGCGCGCCGACCTTCATGTCGCCGTTGCTGACGCGAACGCTGCCGAACCAGACGATAGCGACCGTCGAGAGGTTCAGGACGAGCATCATCAGCGGCCAGAGCGCGGCGACGATGCGGTTGACGTTGATCGCGGTGTCGGTCAGGTCGTGGTTGGCGACATCGAAACGCTGCTCCTCGTGCTGGCTACGGTCGAAGGCGCGTATCACGCGCACACCCGTCAGGCCCTCATCCAGGATCAGGTTCAGCTTGTCAATCTTGACCTGCATGACACGGAAGAGTGGGATCGCTTTGGTGAAGATCAGGATGATCGCGACGACCAGAATCGGCACGGCGACGACCAGAATCCACGCCAGCGTGGCGTCCTGCGAGATAGCTAGGATGACGCCGCCAATGGCCATCATCGGCGCGCTGACCATCATCGTCATCAAAATGACGAGCACCTGCTGCACCTGATTGGTGTCGTTGGTCGTGCGGGTGATGAGCGAGGCTGTCCCGATGGTGTCGAATTCGTGAAGCGAGAAGTTCTCGACGTGCGAGAAGAGCCGGGCGCGCAGATCACGCCCGAAGCCGACGGCCGTGCGCGCGGCGAAGAAGCTCGATGCGACGGCGCAGGTGGTGCCGGCGAGCGTGATCAGCAGCATGACGCCGCCGACGCGCAGGATGTAGCCCGTGTCGCCCTTGACGATGCCGATGTCTACGATGTTGGCCATCAACGTCGGCAGGAAGAGGTTGGCCAGCGATTGTAGGAACACCAGGACGAGCACGATCGCCACGGAAACGCGATATGGCTTGAGATAGCGAAACAGTCGAATCATCGCGGTTCAACTCCATCCTGCCCGGGGCGCGCATAACGCAACCAGGTCAGACGCAAACGGTGATCGTACCATGCGGGACGCCGGCCCCGTGACATCAAACTATGAGCGGCACGCCTGAGTATACAACCCCATTTGCGCGGATGTGGGCAAGGAATCTGACCTTTTGTCCAGTTGGCGCCGGCGCGCTGCGCGGGCGTCACTCCGGTCAACGGGCCGCGCCGCCATTCCCACTGGGCTGGACAATACGATATATCGTGTTATATCGCAAGGATAACGGGATTCGCGCGAGTTGTCAAGTGTCAGGAGTGACCTCACCCCCCAACCCCCTCTCCCGCAAGGAGAGGGGGAGCCAACCCAAACGGCCGGCGGATGAATCCGCGCCTGGAGGGCGTCCCTGCGCTCCGCCCCAAAGTCCGCCTCCGCGGACCGGGATCATCGCGACTGCCCAGCGTTCGTCTTAGTCCGGCTTGGCCGGACTTTGCGGCCGCAGGCCATCCAGGCGCGGTTTCAACCGCCAGCATCTCATTTCCCCCTACCGTCCGATGCGCCGCCCGTAGGTCCACACCGAGAGCGGGATGAAGACGATCAGGATGCCCACGCACCAGGCGATTGCGCGCCAAGTGTCGGCGGCGGCCGGCTGATTCAGCGACAACTCGCGCACCGCGTTGACGACGATGGTGATTGGCTGACGCTCGGCGAAGCCACGCAGCCACGTCGGCAGCTTGTCCGTCGAGACGAAGGCGCTGCTGGCGAAGGTCAGCGGGAATAGCCAGATAAAGCCCGCCGATTGCGCCGCCTCCACCGAGCGTGAGATCAGTCCGATGGTCGCGGAGATCCACGAGAACGCGAAGCTGATGAGCAGCAGCAGCAGGAACGCGACGAACCACTTCAATGGATTGCCGGATGGGCGGAAGCCAACGAGCAGACCGACGGCCAGCATCACGATCACGACGAAGACGTTGCGCACCAGATCGGCGATGGTGCGGCCCGTCAGCACGGCGGATTTCGCCATCGGCAGCGAGCGGAAGCGGTCAATCAGCCCTCGTTCGAGGTCCTGCGCCAGCCCGATGCCGGTGGTCGTCGAGCCGAAGACGACGGTCTGCACGAAGATGCCGGCCATCAGATAGTTCGCGTAGTTGGGCCCGGTGCCGGTAATCGAGCCGCCGAAGACATAGCGGAACAGCACCACGAACATGATCGGCTGCACCGTGGCGAAGATCAACTCATCGGGGATGCGCGGAATCTGAATGAGGCGGCGTTTCGCCAGCACCAGCGCGTCGGCCAGCGCCCAATAGAGCTTGCCGTGCCGCGCCGGTTGCGCCTTGGCGGCGACGGGAATGGTTGAGGTGGTCATACGGCGGCCCTTTCCACACCGCGCTCGGCCGTGTCGGCCTTACCGGCGTTCTGGGTATTCGACTGCTCGGCCTCGTGGCCAGTGAGTGTGAGGAACACATCGTCCAGCGTCGGGCGGCGCAAAGCGAGGTCGTCGAGCTGCAGGCCCGCCACGTCCAGATCACGCACGGCGTTGGTCAACAGGCGCGAGCCATTGGTGACGGGCACGACGACCCGGCGCTGCTCCATATCTACGCGCGGCTCGCCAGAGGCGTACGGTTGCAGCGCGCGCACGGCAGCGTTGACATCACCCCCACGGGCGACCGTGACCTCGAGGCGCTCGCCACCCACCTGCGCCTTGAGCTCGTCCGAGGTACCCTGCGCGATCACGCGCCCGTGGTCCACGACGGCGATCTGCTTGGCAAGCTGGTCAGCCTCTTCGAGGTACTGCGTGGTGAGCAGGACGGTCGTGCCGTCGGCGACGAGGTTGGCGATGACATCCCACATGCCCAACCGGCTGCGCGGGTCCAGTCCGGTCGTCGGCTCGTCCAGGAAGAGGACGGGCGGCGAGACGATCAGGCTGGCGGCGAGGTCGAGCCGGCGGCGCATGCCCCCGGAGTACGTCTTGACGACTCGGTTCGCGGCGTCCAGAAGCTCGAAGCGTTCGAGCAGCTCACCCGCGCGCCGCTTGACGGTCGCTCCCGGCACGTGATAGAGCCGGCCGAACATCTCCAGGTTCTCGCGCCCGGTCAGCAGCTCATCCACCGCCGCATTCTGCCCGGTGAGGCCGATGCGCGAGCGCAGTTCGCTCGCCTGGCGCACCACGTCGAGTCCAGCCACCTCGGCGTGGCCGGCGTCGGGCTGCAGGAGTGTGGTGAGGATGCGGACGGCGGTGGTCTTGCCGGCGCCGTTGGGGCCGAGCACGCCAAGCACGCTGCCTTCCTCGGCGCGCAGATCAAGCCCGGCTAGCGCCTGGGTCTGCCCAAATCGTTTCTGTAATCCTTCGGCAAGGATTGCGGGTCGTTGCGCCATGTGGTATCCTTTTCTCAGATACGTTCATTACGTACCGTTTCACCGTGTATGTTTGGATACTGTATATATACAGGAGTTTGCCGACGATGTCAAGCCCCCGGTCGCGCACAACGCATATCTCTGCCGCCGATGCGACGGACCCCCATGATGCGACAAACACCACTGCCGCCGCCGCGATCTCGCCGGCTGACATCGGCGAGGAGTTTTATCGGATCGCCCTCTCCCTAAGACATTCCGCGCGACACTGCATGGAACCGGAAGGCGACGCTTCCTTGCGCCCACTCTCCCTCGCGCGTATGCGCCTGCTGCATGTGATCGCGGAGTCTGGCGCGCAACCATTGCGCATGCGGGACCTCTCGGTGGCGCTCGGCGTAACGGCGCGTAACATCACGACCATCGTGGATGGGCTGGAACACGAAGGTTTCTTGGTCCGCCGCCCCGACGCCACCGATCGACGCGCGACCCTACTCGAGCTTACAGAGTTTGGACTAGCCCACATCGCACAGATGCATGAGCTGCAAATTCGCATGAGCGAGCGTCTCTTCGCTCCGCTGGACGCCGACGAGCGCTGCGTCTTCATGCGCCTGCTTGGGAAGATTCGCGCCGGCGCGGAGGCTCTTCCATCGGTGGAGCTGCCATATCACCCGGAGGTACGAGTGGACGACGCCGAGATGGGCAATCGCCGTGGGCGTGGCCAGCGTTACGCGCCGGCGGAGGGGCAATAGCGCGCCACCATCTCGGGCAGGAGGGCGAGCGCGTGGCCATCCACCGTGCCGCGCGCATTGAGGACCGTCGTCGGAACCTGGGCGTAGGTGGTTCCAGACGGCAGGATCGCGCAGCCGCCCCAGCGGCGCATCAGCAGGTTCTGCACGAGCGCCTCTTCGCCGGAGTGCCAGCGCGGAAGGCGTGACCAGAAGCTGAAACCGCCCACCGCCTCCACGTTGCGGCGATTGTAGAGGACGCACGACGCCACCCAGGCGACCTTGTAGAGCCGCGTTTCGCCGGGGCGCAGCCGCTGGCCCGCGTGCCAGCCGTTGGCGGCGCGATGGAGCTGCCGGCGTTCCCAGGCCGGCGAATCCGGCTCGACCGCTTCCGGGCGCACTGGGCCATCCCACCACTCGACGATCTGCTGCTCCGGGCGCACGTCGTCGCGATGTGAGAGGCCCGCCGGGAAAGCGCCGAAGAAGCCACAGCCCTCTTCCGTCAGGGCCGCATGCAGCCGCTCGACCACCCACGAGCGGCAGATGTCGGGCGGGTCGGCGGAATCCAGCCGCGCGCGAAAGTCGGCGTAGTCGGCTTCGCGCCACACATTCGCCACTCCCGACGCCGCCATGTCGCCCAGGTTCGCGCGATCCGGCGTGGAGACCATACAGCACGGCATCGCGACGCCCTGATAGCTCACGTATGCGCCGGACCACGGCCAATCGCACCGCTGCCGGCCGGAGGTACCAGGCGGGTACGGTCGTGGCTGGGCGCGCGGCAGACGCAGATCCACGCCAAGCGCGCGGGCCAGCGTTCGCGCCTCGTCAAACGACTGCTCGACGACCTCCGGGTCCTCGCCGAGGAGCGTCTGCTCCCGCACGAACTCGCGCATGGGGTGATATTGCGCCGGCAGGGTGGCCTCGCCGAAGTCGTGGCAGAGATGCTGCGCGAAAAGCCCCTCCGCGGACCACTGGTGCGCGCGCCGCACGAGCTCCGGCAGGTGGCGCAGGTTCTGCCGCATGACGACCATCACCAGGCGCAGGCGCGGACGCTCGCCGCCAGTCTGGGCGCGGATAGCCAGGAACCGCTCGACATTGGCCACCACGCGGTCGAAATGCGCGCGCACGCGGATGCGCTCATAGGTTGGGGCGTCGGCGGCGTCCAGGGAGACATGAATGCAGTCCAGGCCAGAGGCGATACAGGCGGCGGCGCGCCGCTCGGTGAGCAGCGTCGCGTTGGTGTTGGTGGAGACTGTGACGCCTTTGCCCGCCGCGTAGGCGACCATGTCGAAGAAGCGCGGATGCATCATCGGCTCGCCCAGCCCCTGCAGGTGGAACTGGCGCAGCCCACGAAACTCATCTACCAGGCGCGTGAACACGTCATAGGCCATGAACGCGGGTGGGCCATAGGGAGGTCCGTCCTGGCGAAACTGGATAGAGCACATCTGGCAGCGCAGATTACACTGGCCGACCGGCTCGATCTGCGCGTATCGCGGAAGCTCGACCTTCATACGACCTCCTTGCCGAAGCAGCGAACGTGAAACGGACGCCTACAAGCGCCGACACAGCGCGCTCAGAGAAACCACACGCGGTACTTCACCGCGCCCCGCAACCGCCAGTAGAGCGCCAGCGGGGGGATCAACGCGGACGTCACGGCCATCTCCGCGACATGCGCCGGCGTGTGGTTGGTGTGGCGCAGCCGCTGGGCGCAGAAGCGCGCCGTCCACAGCGCCCAGCCCAGCAGCGCGAGCCGCGCCAGCCGAGGACGGCGACCGATGGTAAGCGCGCCCGCGCCGGCCAACAGCCCCACCGTCTCGTAGTAGCGCCAGGGCGGACTGGCCTGGATGTGTTTGCGATACAGCGCGCGGTCCTTCTTATACAGCAGCGCGTTGAACATGCTTTTGCGCTGCTGGCGCAGGCTCACGC
Source organism: Ktedonobacterales bacterium (assembly GCA_035279925.1). Lineage (GTDB taxonomy): Bacteria > Chloroflexota > Ktedonobacteria > Ktedonobacterales > JADMIN01 > DATEGV01. The sequence continues at coordinate 9,387 of DATEGV010000215.1, forward strand.
CCCACCGCGCCGGCCGCAGCGGATGCGTCACAATGGCCCGCTCGGCGCGCGCGAACCGCCCACCATGTCGCAGCAGCCGAAAGTACAAGTCGCTGTCCTCGCGCCACGCGCACTCGAAGCGCTCGTCGAAGCCGCCCACCGCTTCGATGGCGGCGCGGCGATAGAAGCAGTTCGCCGTCACGAATTCGGCGAATTGCAGCAGGGCGGCGTTGCGCGCGTAGTCGGATGGCGTGGTGGTCAGCGGGATGAGCAGCCGTCCTGAGACGCCCACAACCTCCGGGTCGCGCGCGGCGGCCAGCCCCTCGCTCAGCCAATTCGCCGCCGGGGCGCAGTCGTCGTCGGTGAACGCGATGAGGTCGCCGTGCGCCGCCCGCCAGCCCTGGTTGCGCGCCGCCGCCGGACCATGCGCCCCACAGATCGGCACGTAGCGCACGCGCGGCCCATCGCGACACACGCTCCGCGCCACATCCTCGACCAGGCGCGCTGTCTGATGGGACGCGGCGTCGTCGGCGATGATGATCTCATACGCGCTGGGGCTGAGGTCCTGCGCGAGCAACGCCCGCAGACAGCGTTCCAGGAGCGTGTCACGGTGGTAGGTCGGCACGACGACGGAGACACGCGGATTCATGGCGCCACCCGCCGCTTTTCGAGCAGGAACGGCCCAATGACGAGCGCGTCCAGCGGCGAGGTCCAGAAGCATTCGATGGCGTCACGCGGGGAGCAGACGACCGGCTCACTTCTGGTGTTGAACGAGGTGTTGACGAGCACTGGCACGCCGGTCCGCGCCTTGAACGCGCGCAACAGGTCATAGTAGAGCGGATGCTGCCGCCGGTTGATCGTCTGGATGCGCGCGGTGGCGTCTATGTGGCGCACGGCGGGGATACGCTCGGCGCGGTCTGGGCGCGCCTGATGAACGAACAGCATGAACGGCGACGGCTCGGCGCTCAGGAACCACTCATCGGCCTCCTCTTCGAGCACCACCGGCGCCACCGGGCGAAAGTCTTCGCGATCTTTGATGTCGTTGAGCCGCGCCTGCATATCGGCGGCGATCGGCGACGCCAGAATCGAGCGCGCTCCCAGGGCGCGCGGCCCGAACTCCATGCGCGCTTGAAACCAGCCGATGATCTTATCCTGGGCCAGCAGCTCCGCCGTCTCCTCGGCCACATCCTCCAGGCGCCGATACTCCAGCTTCGCGCGGCGCAGGAACTCCTCGATCTCGCCATCGCTATACGACGGGCCGAGATAACAATCCTCCATGCGATAGGTTCGACCGGCCTCCGGGCGCATCCTCGCATCCACCCAGAGCGCCGCGCCCAGCGCCGTTCCCGCGTCGCCCGCCGCCGGCTGCGCCCACACGCGCTCGAAGATGCCGCTGTCGCGGAGCCGCGCGTTGAGCACGCAGTTCAGCGCGACGCCCCCGGCCAGGCAGATGTTGACACAGCCGCTTTGTTGCCGCAGCCACGACGCCAGTTCGAGCACCTGTTCCTCCAGCGCGACCTGCAACGATCGCGCGATGTCATAGTGGCGCTGGTCCAGCGCCCCTCCGCGCTCGCGTGGCGGCCCGAAGCGCTCACTCAGCGACACCGGCTCGATGGTATACTGCCCGTTCGCGCCAAGCTGGATCATCGAGCGGAACTCGGTGGCGTAGCGCGGCGCGCCGAACGACGCCAGCGCCATCACTTTGTACTCGTCTGAGGAGCGCAGGAAGCCGAGATATTCGGTCACATCCTCATAGAGCAGGCCCAGCGAGTGCGGCATGTCCACCTGGCCGAGGCGCTCGATGCGTGTCCCGCGCCCCACGTGGTAGCTCGTTGTCGCGCGCTCGCCGCGCCCGTCCAGCGTGAGGATCGTCGCCTCCGCAAAGGGCGAGGGCAGAAACGCGCTCGCGGCGTGGGCCATATGGTGCTCCACGAACCACCAGCGGTAGGGGCCGTCCGCGCGGACGCCGCGAAACGACGCGCCCAGATGGTGCGGAGCGCCGCCGGCGAGATGGCGTGGCGCGTTGACGATGGAGGCGAGAAACAGGGGGTCCCAGGCCGCGCGCCACTCGTCGGCGACAGGGTGCGCGGAGGGTTCCAGCGGCAGAGTGATCGTGGCGTCGCCGGTATGCGCGCCAAGCAGCAGATACGGATCGAACGAGTAGGCCACGTGATCCACATCGGTCAGCGCGACGCCGGCCTCACGCAGACAGTACGCGATGGCGTGGAATGGCAGTTCATATGTTGAAAACGGCGTGGGTCGCTTGCCATGCTTGATGCGTGTGAACCGCTCCTCCTCCGCCGCGGCGACCACCTGACCATCGCGCACGAGGCAGGCCGCCGTGTCATGGAAAGCGGCGTTGAGTCCCAGAGTCAACGTGCCGGTGGCGCTCCATACAGCCTGGCCGCATTACGCCGCTTTCATTGTGTCCGCGTCGCGCCAGAATACTTCTGGCCGTTGCTGACTCGCACAGAGCGGGACAGCCTCCGTGGCCGCATCTGGCAGGGTAGCGCCTATCATCCTTCGCGCCACAGCGGCAGCGTGACATGGAAAGTCGTGCCCTGCCCCGGCGCTGAATCGAACCAGATGCGACCGTTGTGTCCCCGCACGACCTCCCGGCTGAGGTACAGTCCCAGCCCGTTGCCTTCGATGCGCCGTTCGCGCGCGTTGTTGGCCCGCGCGAAGCGACCGAACAAGACGGATTGCTGCTCCTGGGGAATTCCGATGCCGTGGTCCGCAACGTCCAGCAGCGCCTCGTCCGCGCCGCACGCGCACAGCCTCACCTCGACGTGATCCGCGTCCGGGCTGTACTTGATGGCGTTGCCGATGAGATTGGCAAGCATCTGTTCGATGCGCCGCGCGTCTATCGCCGCCACAAGGTATCCCTCCGGCGGCTGGAACACAATCGTGTGGTCGCGCGTGTTCGCCTGAAGGCTCTTCACCACCCGCCGCGTCAGCGCCACGAGATCATGCGGCTCCTGGCGCAGCTCCAGCAGCCCCGCCTGAATGCGCGAGACGTCCAGCAGGTCGTTGGTGAGCTGCGCCAGCCGGGAGGAGCCGCGCACAACCGCCTCCATCGCCTCCCGCTGCCACACGTCCAGCGCCTGCCCGTTGCCGCGCGCCGTCTGCAGCAGCAGCGTATCCACGTTGCCCTTGATCTCTGCCACCGGACTCTTCAACTCGTGCGCCGCGATGGCGATGAAGTCGTCTTTGAGGCGCTCGACCTCCTTGAGCGCCGAAACATCCTGCAAGACCACGATGGCCGCTCGTTCGGTGGGATCGAGCGTGCCCGCCGGCTCACCGAGCGTCGCCCCATCCAGCGGGACCGCGTTGAGCAGCACGGAGAGTGTCGCGCCGCCCGCCTGGCGCAGAAGCATCTGCACATGGCGCGCGGGTTCGCCTTCAACGAGGGTTCGCAGCGTCGCCAGATCGCTATAGTTGACCATGCTGCCGTCATGGCGTTGTACCCGCATGCCGGACTGCTCGAAGAACGTGGCGAGTGGCATCCCGACCGGCCAATCCGCGCCAAACATGCGCTGGACCACCGCGTTCGCCAGCACCATCCGCGCATCCGGCCCGCGCACGAGAAACACCCCGGCCGGCACCTGGTCCACGACGCTCTGTAGCAGGGTGCGCCGTGTGTCTGCCTCCTCGCGCGCCTGCCGCTCCTCGATCAGTCGGCGCGTCTCCGTCACGTCGTGGTGGACGACGACGGCCCCCGTGATGACCGTCCTCGCCTCCGTCCGCTCGCCGCCGCTGAGCGGGCGCGGCGACGGCGCAACCAGTGTCACGTGGCGGGCCTCGTACTCACGCGCGGCGCCCTGGCGGTCCATCAGCGCGACCGGGGTGGCGCGGACAATATCGCGGGTGCGCACCGCCGCGGGGTCATCGTTCGCCTCATCGTCATCTTCATCTGGCCATGCGCCGAACATCATCGCCTGCCGGAGCTGACGCGCGGCGCGGTTCTCGCGCTTGGTGTTGCCCCGCGCGTCCAGCAACGAGATTGCGTCGCCGACATGCTCGAAGATGATGTCCAGTTCCTGCGCGCGTTCCTGCGCCACGCGCAGCAACTGCTCGTTTTCAATCGTCATCGTCGCCAGATGGCCCAGACTCGTCAGCAGGGCCACGTCGTCGTCGCTGAAAAAATGCGCGCTGTGGTGGCCCAGCGCGATGCCCCCATGCGTCCGCCCGTCGCGGTCCAGGACCGGTACGGCGATTACGCTCCGCGCGCCATCGAGCGCGCCCAGCCGGTATGCGTCCGGTCGCGGCCCTGATCCCGACTCCGAACCTAACGCGGCGCCCGCCGTCAGATCGCCGATGCGCGCGGGTTTGCCGAGGTAGAGGCGCGCGAGCGGCCCGTCCCTGGCGATGCGATTCAGGTGGGTGGCCGGCGCATCCTTCGCGTGCGTGTGATCCAGCGGCGCGAGGTAGAGCGTCTGGTCCGCGCCTGGGCCGGCGTCGTTTGGGGCGGGCAGCGTCACGACGAGCGCCGCGAAGCCGCTGGCCGTGCTGGCGAGCGCCGTCTGCGCGATGA
>DATEGV010000216.1:0-8908 GCA_035279925.1 Ktedonobacterales bacterium
GGCGGCAGGCGCCACCGGGAACACTGTGACCACGCGGAGCTCACGCATCCATCGCGCGCCTGTGGCGCATGGGCGCGCACGCCCCGCGCGGATTATAGAGAGGGCCACAAACGAGCGTCAAGTGGGCGCGGCTGACCTCACGGGTGTCCTCATCCCCCCGCCCCTTCCCCTTCCGAGGGGAAGGGGAGCCACAGGCGAGTCGTTCCGACGTGATTATCACCCCTGCTCCATGACGTGGCGGAAGTAGCCGGAAATCTCCTCGTCGGTGAGGGCGTCGGCGGCGTCATAGATCGAGAGCTCGAACTTCGCATAGGCGGGCAACTCTGACGGGAACAGATTACGGAACAGGCAGACGCGCTCCGTCCGGGCAAGATCTTCGCTGGCGGCGAGCAGTTTGTCGCGGTCGCCGCGCAGGTAGACGTGCATCATGTGCGCCTGTGGCGGGTTCGGCTTGAGCAGGACGCCAGGCACGGCGCGGAGGGCGTCGGCGACGCGGAGGGCGCGCTGGTGGTAGCCGGGGAAGCGCTCGAGCTCACGCCGGAGGCCGGCCCGCGCGGCGAGGACATACGGATAGAGATGCACGAGCCGCCCACCGTGCCGCACCTGCCAGACGCGCGCCTCCGCGATGGCATCGGCTGGCCCGGCCAGCGCGGCTCCGGCAATCGCGCCGATGCCCTTGTAGAACGAGACGTACACGGTGTCGAAGAGCGCGGCGATCTCCGCGTAGCTCCGCTCATAGTATGGGGCGGCTTCCCAGAGGCGCGCGCCGTCCATGTGCGCGGCGGCCCCGCGCGAACGCGCCCACTCCACCTGCGCCGTCAGCTCATCCCAGGAGGGGAGCGTGCCGCCGATCTCGCGTTGCGGCAGCTCTATCAGCAGCGCGCAGAGCGGCTCCGCGACACCGCGCAGGTCGTCAAGCGTCATCGGCAGGCTGGGGTTGCCGACGAGACGCGCGTGGAGTCCGTGCAGGCGCTCGTAGCCCTTCTCTTCGTGCAGTTCGAGGTGACACGTTGGGTGGCAGGCGAACGTCGCGCGGTGTGTGCGCTCGCTCCAGACGCGCAGGGCGATCTGCTGCGCCATCGTGCCGCTGGGGAGGAAGACGGCGGCTTCTTTGCCCAGCAGGTCCGCGATCTCCCGCTCGAAGCGATCAATCAGGTCGCCCTGGCCGTAGGTGTCAGCCTCGTCGTCGCCCGCCTCGGCGGCGATCTCCGCGAGGATCTCAACCGGCGTGCGGGGAGTATGGCCGCCCAGGAAACGCTGGCACCCCGCGAAGAGACGCTGGCGCTCGCGGCGACGCGCGTCCTCAGCGGCGGGTTCCGCTGGCGCGGCGGGCGTGGGCGTGGTGGCTTCTATCTGTGCGGAATCGTCGGGCATGGTGTGAGCCTTTCGTCGTTGAGAGGGTACGCGGCGTCCGCCGAGAACGCGCTGACGGCGCGTGGATAATTGTAGCAGGTGGGGATGGACTGCACCTTCAGATTCCCGCACCTTCGGGTGGCAATTCGCACAATGGGACGGATAGGGTACGGTTCACGCAGAGTCAGAGGGAGTTTAAACGGAGTCACGCAGAGGGAATGAGGATGGACAGGCCAGTGCGAGGCGTCGAGTCGCTCGAAGGTGAACTCATGTAACTCTGTGTAACTCTGTGTAACTCTGTGTAACTCTGTGTAACTCTGTGTAACTCTGTGTAACTCTGTGTAACTCTGTGTAACTCTGCGTGAACTCCCTCTCACTCTGTGTGAACCGTTCCCTCTGCCTTGCCACGGGGAAACGCCGGATAGTTGAGGACACCACGCCTTGCGACGTTCCAGCCGCCCCGGTACAATCTCGGTGGCGCGCTCGGCGGACGCGGCGCGGGCATGGACGCGCGTGCGATACTCTGTGGTGTGTGGCCGCGCGATGGGGCGTGGCGCCGACGCTGGCGAAAGGGGGGACGGGTTGGGCGCGGCTCGCGCGGACCCGGAACGATACTATGGCAGATGAGCGGAAGATTCGCGTCCTGGTGGCCAAGCCGGGGCTGGACGGCCACGATCGCGGGGCGAAGGTGCTGGCGCGGGCGCTGCGCGACGCGGGCATGGAGGTCATCTACACGGGCATCCGGCAGACGCCACAGATGATCGCGGGCGCCGCCATCCAGGAGGATGTGGACGCGATCCTGATGAGCATCCTCTCCGGCGCGCACATGGCGATCTTCCCGAAGGTGATGGAGCAGTTGCGGGCGAACGGCATGGATGACGTGCTCGTGATGGCCGGCGGCATCCTGCCCGACGAGGACATCGCCGCCATCGAGGCGATGGGTATCAAGGGTAACTTCGGTCCCGGCACACCGATGGCAAAGATCATCGAGTACGTGCGCGCCAACGTCCACCCCGACCGCATGGCGCAGCCGCTCACGCCGGTCAATCGCGCGGGCGCGCCGGTCGAGGACGCGCAGGCGGGCGCCGACAGCGGGCAGGCGTAGGCGATGGCGGAGATGGAGATCGTCACGCGGGTGCTGGCGGGTGACCGGCGGGCGCTGGCGCGAGTGGTGACGCTGATCGAGAACGGCGCCCCGGAGGCGCGGACGGTGCTGGCGCGGCTGCACGCGCATGGCGGCCGGGCGCATGTCGTCGGGCTGACGGGTTCCCCTGGCGCGGGCAAGAGCACGCTCGTCATGCAGCTCGCCCGCGAACTGCGCCGGCGCGATCAGCGCATCGCCATCGTTGCCGTGGACCCCAGCAGCCCCTTCACCGGCGGCGCGATCCTGGGCGACCGTATTCGCATGCAGGAGCTTGCCGGTGACCCCAACGTCTTCATCCGCAGCATGGCCAGCCGGGGCAGCCTGGGCGGGCTGGCGGCCTCGACGCGCGATGTCGTGCGGGCGCTGGACGCGGGCGGCTTCGACACGATCATCATCGAGACGGTGGGCGCGGGCCAGGCCGAAGTCGAGATCGTGCGCGCGGCGCAGACGGTCGTCGTGGTGACGGTGCCGGGGATGGGCGACGACATCCAGGCGATCAAGGCCGGCATCCTGGAGATCGCGGATATCTTCGTCGTCAACAAGGCCGACCGGCCTGGCGCGGACCAGACGGCGGCGGAGCTGCGCATGCTGCTGAGCCTGGACGAGCAGCGCAAAGAGCGCGCCTGGCGCGTGCCCATCGTGAAGACGAGCGCGGCGACGGGCGAGGGCATCTCTGACCTTGCGGATAAGCTGGCGGCGCACATCGCGTCGCTACGGGAGACGGGCGCGCTCGCCAGTCGCGGTGGCCAACAGGCGCGCAGCGAGATGCTCGCGCTGCTGCATCAGGCGCTGGTGCATCGCATCGGAGCCACGATCAGCGCGGAGGACTGGAACGGTCTGATCGAGGACGTGGTGGACCGGCGCACGGACCCCTACACCGCCGCCGACACGATTGCCCGCCGAATTGGCCTGCTCTCGACGGCCACGCCAGAGTCGTAGGCGCGACTCTCGCCCGGAGGTCCCCTCGCGGCGCGACGGTACCGCATGCCACGGGCCGGAGACGGTTCACGCAGAGTCAAAGGGAGCTGAAACGGAGTCATAACGACTCTGCCTCCCCCTTCCCGCCAGCGGGAAGGGGGTTGGAGGGGTAGGTCCGCGCGCCATGGGCGTCAGAGCGGTTCCAACCCCGATACACACCGGCGGCGCTTCGGCTGTGCGGCCGTATCGCCCATGCGTTTGCTCGCCACCTCTCTAACAAGCGGGCAGATTGACACTCGGCGCTTCTCGATCAGGGGAGCCGCCGGGTGTCTTGGCGTCCAGGGGGGATAGTGGGTCTATATGGGAAGTGCGCCATTGGTGATCCGATAGATGGCAAAGAGCGGATTGGGGCCACTGATGAAGATCGCCTTTTCAGAGAGGCCCAGGATATGGCGGTCCCAGCGGCAACCACCTGTGCCGGTGGTCGCTACTTCAGTGACGACACCATAACGAGTGAATGTCATCTGGTAGTGGTAGACGTAGCCGCCGCCGCCGTTATTGCAGTCTGCGCCGACGTTCCAATCAGGCTTCAGGTAGTGAGTCGTGTCAATGGCCAGTTCGATCTTCCGCGCCGTCGCTCCACTGTAACGCTGGGTGACGACCTTCAGGATGGCTTGCCCAGCCGGTCCCAAGCCCTGGTTATACTCCGTGGCGACAACGGTCACGGTATCCGAGTTACGCGCCACATAGGCGCGGGCGAATAGGTACGTGTCTGTCAGCGCCCCAAGCGCCATCAAGGTAAAAAAGAAGCTGAGTCCCACTGTGCGCGCCGCTGGAAGTATCGCTGACAGCCTATGGCGTTTCAATTCGTATCCCTCCCCCTCAGCTCCCCATATCTCTACCTATCTCTACTTTCGCGGCAAGTATAGCATTTGAGAAAAGGTCCGTAGAGTAAAGGCTCTGCTCTTCGGACCCTTTTGTTTATTCAGGGGCAGGCACCCACACTCCTCGTTGACAAGCTCACAAAATGATGTACTGTATACAGGCGAGTGAACCGCGATATTTTGATCGTACTAGGGGCGGCCACATGGGAGTTCGCTCGCTCGTATGCTTTGCCTCGATCAACTATTTGCGCTCGAATCGCGCCGTGACTCTGCCGGATTTCTTTGGAGCTATTGAAGGTCGCGGGAGGGATGAACACTATGGGACCTGGCGCGGCGGGGCCGGAACAACTCATCGGTCAAAAAGTGACAGGCTACACGCTCACCAAACTCCTCGGCGTCGGCGCCACCGGAGCGGTCTTTCTGGCCACCCGGCAGGAAGACTCGTCAACGCTCTTCGAGAAGACCGGCAGCCTCCCCATCGAGCGACCGTATGAAGCGGCGATCAAGCTGCTGATTCTGCCGTGGCAGTTGACACCAGATGAGCGGGCGGATTTTCGCTCCCGCTTTCTGCGCGAGGCGGAGACGCTCAAGAAACTGCGCCAACCCAATATCCTCTCGGTGCTGGCCTATGGGGAGGATGCCGACGCCGGCTTTACCTACATGGTGCTGCCGTACCTCTCCGGCGGCACGATGGCCACCTACATCTCCTCACGCACCGAGCCAATGCCGCTTGCTGAGGTAGCAGCCTCTCTATCGCAGCTCGCGTCCGCGCTCGACTACGCGCACAGTCAGGGCGTGATTCACCGAGACATCAAACCGGCGAATATCTTATTGGATGAACGCAACGCGCCATTTCTCTCCGATTTCAGCATTGTCCGCCTGCTCGCGGAGACGGCGACACGTCTGACGACGACGGGTCGCATCATGGGCACGCCAGCCTACATGTCGCCTGAACAGGTGACGGGCGCGCCGCTTGGGCCGGCGTCAGATATCTACAGCCTCGGCATGGTCGTCTACGAAATGGTCACGGGTAGGACGGCGTTTCAGTCGGCCACGTTGATGGATCTGATCCGCCAGCAGGCGCAGACTGATCCTGCACCGCCACGCCAGTTCCGCCCGGATCTGCCGGAGCCGGCTTCGGCCGCGATTCTCTGTGCGCTCGCCAAGAATCCCGCTCACCGATTCGCGACGGCGCAGGCCTTCGCGGAGGCGTTCACGCTAGGCTTGACGGGCCAGTGGTCGCCCGCGCTCACGGCGCTGCTGGCTATGGCTCAACAGCGAGTGGCCGCGGCTTCAACGCCGACGATGACGGCGGCTCCGCCATTTCAAGGATGGGCAGAGACCGCGCCGGTCGCGGTGAACCAGCCGCGCAAGCGGGGGTTCCTCGCGCCGCTCTTCGCCGCCGCGATTACGTTGCTGCTGGTCTCGACTCTGGCGCTGATCGCATCCAATCCGTCGGTCGTCGTCGGCTTCTTTGGGGGCGTCAACACGCCGACGATAGGTCACGCGGCCTTGGCAACAACGTCCGACACCGTAAAACCTGGACAATCGCCGACACAGGGACAACAGGGCGGTCCGCCGACGGCCACCACCGCGAGCCATAATCCTGGACCTCCCACGGCGACAGTCCTCCCGGGCGCGCCGACACCAACGCCTACCAACACGCCTACCAACACGCCGACGCTGGCTCCGGGGGTGACGCCAACGGACACGCCGATACCAACCGCGACCGACACTCCAACCGACACACCCACGCCGACGGCTACGCCGACCCCTACCAACACACCGACACCTCAGCCAACGCCGACGGCGACACCTTGCCCCTATCTCAACGGTGGCACGGGCGTCACGTTTTACGACAGCTCTAACTACTCGGGCAACTGGTGGCGACTATGGGTCGCGCCTGGCCAAGTGAATACCACCGTCAATCTTCCGGCGCCGATTGCCGGACACCTGAACTCGATCTGGAATGACAACCAGGCATGGACGGTTGTCGTCTTTCAAAATCAGAACGGTACGGGAAACCTGGGCTTCTACTATTCCAGCCAGCCCAGCATTAGCCCCTACTGGCAAGCCACGCAATCCGTGCGGATCTACGTCAACCGCTCGTGCTGAGTGCCCCATCGGTCCCCTCTGCCGCGACGCGCGCCGCCCGCTCCGCTATACTATCGGCGGTCAATGCGGTCCTCGCCGCCCGCCGAATAGGCTCTGGCTCCCCCTCTCCTCGCGGGAGAGGGGGTTGGGGGGTGAGGTCCGATCAAGGAGAGCGCCAGCCGTGAGCGACGAGCAGAGCAGCGTGACGACAGCGGTGGCCACCGCGCGCCCCGATATGGACGACCGCGCGGGCTGGCGCGCGTACTGGGCGTCCAGCGGCGCCGCGTGGCGTATCGAGCCGGAGATTGACGCGGAGCGCCAGGCGTATCTCGCCGAGCGGCGCGCCGTCACGCCGAACGTCGCGCTGGGCGTCTACCCGTTCGCCGCGATCAGCCTCACGCGCGCCGACCTCGAATGGCTGCTGGCGGCGCACGAAGACGGCCGTGGGCCGGTGGACGGGGAGGACGCGAGCCAGCGCACCCGCGCCGGACTCGATCTGCGTGGCGCGGACCTGCGGCGCGTGAGCCTGCGCGGGCTGCCATTGGCGCGCTGCCGTCTGGGGCTGGCCGGAGGCACGGAGGAGCAGATCGCGGCGGCCGTGGCCCACTGTGAGGGAGCGGACCTGCGCGGCGCGCATCTCGAAGGCGCGGACCTGCGCCACGTCCACTTCGAAGGCGCCAATCTCCAGCGCGCCTGGCTGGGTGAGGCGGACCTCTCCGGCGCGCGGCTCGACGGCGCCAATGGGCAGGAGGCGCGGCTGGAAGCGGCCAATCTGCACCGAGCGCATCTCACGGGCGCGAACCTGCGGGCGGCGGCGCTGGCGGGGGCCGATCTGCGCGAGGTCCAGGGGCAGCGGGCGATTCTGCGCGAGGCGGGCCTGGAGGCCGCGCGGCTGGGCAAAGCGGATCTGCGCGAGGCCGACCTGAGCGACGCGCACGCCGAGGCGGCGACCCTGCGCGAGGCGCATCTCGAACGCGCGCGACTCAGCGCGATGCACCTGGAAGGCGCGAACCTCTACCGCGCCTACCTCCAAGAGGCGAATCTGGAAGCGGCGACGCTGGCGGGCTGCAACCTGGAGGCGGCGCGTTTGGAAGGCGCGAACCTGTATGGCGCGCATCTCGAAGGGCGGCGCATGGAGGCGGAGGATCTGGCGCGTGTGCGGCGCGGGCAGCGCGACGAATCACTGCCGGAGACGCTGCCGCCGGCTGATCTGCGCGGAGCTTGCTGCGATCACCTCACCAATCTGCGCCACATGACGCCTGGCGACCGTGCCGGCGGCTTCATCCGCGTGGCGGACGTGACGTGGGGCGGAGCGAATCTCTCGGTGGTGAACTGGAATACCGATCGGCCGGTTGGCGCGGTCACGCTGGGCGACGAGCGCGAGGCGCGGCGGGCGCGGCTGCCGAATGGCGCGCGGAAAGACCGGGCGCAGCGCCTCAAAGAGTACGAGGCGGCGGTGCGCGCGAACCGGCAACTCGCGGTGGCGTTGCAGGCGCAGGGCATGAACGAGGAGGCCGCCGCCTTCGCCTATCGCGCGTTGGCGCTGCGCCGGCAGGTGTTGCGGCGGCAGGGACCCCGCAAGCGCGGCGCGTACCTCTTCTCACTGCTGCTCGACAGCCTGGCGGGCTACGGCTACCGTCCGCTGCGGACGCTGCTGCTCTATGTGGGGCTGGTCGTCGGATTCGGCGCGCTGTACTTTGGCTACGGAATACGCGTGGCGCCGCATCTGCGCTGGTACGAGGCGCTCGTCGTCAGCCTGACGGCGTTTCATGGGCGCGTCTTCGCGGAGGGATTCCGGCCGGGCGACCCGCAGGGAATCGCGGCGGCGATCGAGGCGGTCTGCGGGCTGGTCATTGAGGCTAGCTTCATCGCAACCTTTACACAGCGGTTCTTTGGCGGCGGGAAGTGAGCGCGCGGAGTGGCCTGGAATACACGAGCGTCGCTTGTACAGGCGTCACTCGTGTACATGTCCACTGGAATAGCGGGCGCGATGGCTGAGCTATAACCGCTCACCTGTGCGCGCTCCGCGCTGGTCCTGGGTTCGTAGGACTATAGTACTTCTCGAATTGGCCAAAAGGACACCCTTGCACTTTTTTGACGGAATTGTGTATGATGTGCCACGAATCCCGAATATTTCGGGATTGGCAGGCTGGAAGCGGCATTACACGGTGTGCGCGTGATCGTGAGGGCGCTGTTCGTCCGCGATGGCGTGGCAGACGCCAGCCAGGGCACGTAGGGGACTCGCGCCAAGCGAGGAGTTACGAGAGTCACTCCGCGCCGGCCACCTGGAGCGCGCTGGAGCGCGGCGGAGTGCCGTAGTTGAGGTCGGTGGCGGGGCCAACAGTCGGCTTCGCCCGATACGAGGAGGATAACCATGCCAGTCGGTAGGCAGGATCTGATCAAGAAGGTGGCCGCCAAGGCCAACAAGAGCGCCAAAGAGAGCACGGAGTTCGTCAACGCGACCCTGGACACCATTCGCGAAACCCTCGAGCAGGGCGAGTCGGTTCGCCTCGTG
>DATEGV010000217.1:0-10656 GCA_035279925.1 Ktedonobacterales bacterium
ACGGGCGTCGCCGGCCCGGAGGAGCAGGAGGGCAAGCCCGTCGGCACGATACACATCGCCGTCGCCACCGAGGGGCGAACCAGCGACACCAGCCAGCTCTTCTACGGTGGGCGCGCGCAGGTCAAGCTGCGTGCGGCGATCACGGCGCTCAACCTGTTGCGCGTCCACCTGCTGCGCGAAGAATAGACAGGCGCCTCACCTATCGTTCGCGAGGAGCTTACGGGTGAGGACGCCGTCCATTGCCGCTGGTTGGCCAGCATGCTGGGCTAGGCGCAGACCATCTCTTCCTCGAGCGCTTCGGCCGCCGTCTCCAGCGACTCGATGCCCGCGCTGGCCGTGTCGGACTTCAACACGGTAGCCGCCAGCACGATGGTCAGGATCACCACTGCGGCGCTGATTGCCCAGGTGAGGTGGTAGCCGCCGCTCAGCGCAAGCGCGACGCTCTGGCCGCGTGACATGAGGTGACCGGTGCGACTGGTCGCCACGGTGGCGAGGATTGCGAGTCCGAGGGAAGCGCCAACCTGCGTGGTCGTGTTCAACAATCCCGAAGCGAGCCCCGAGTCCTCCGGCGTGGAGCCGGCCATCGCGAGCAGGCTCAGCGACGTGAAGGCGAGACCCGCGCCGATACCGAGCAGCGCCAGCGCCGGAAGCAGATCTCGCACGTAGTCCGCGTGCGCCGGAGAGTGCGCGAAGAGAACGAGTCCCAACGCAATACATGTCAGGCCGGCCAACGCGACACCACGCGCCCCGAAGCGAGTGATGAGGCGGGCCGAGAGTCCGATGGAGAGCGCCGCCATCGCGACCGTCTCCGGCAGGAACGCGAGGCCGATCGTCAGCGGCTTATAGCCCAGGACCCGCTGCATGTCGAGCGAGCCGAGGAAGAAGAACCCGAAGAACGCGCCAACCATCAACGCCTGGATAATGTTGGCTCCAGAGAGGTTGCGCGACCGGAAGAGTCGCAGGGGCATGAGTGGATTGGACGCCGTCGCCTGGCGCGCGATGAACGCGGCCAGGAGCGCCAGCGCGAGGCCGCCCAACACGAGCGTATGCGCCGAGCGGAAGCCGTAGACGTTGGACTCGACGATGGTATAGACGCCAAGCATCAGCGCGGCGGTGACGAGAACAGCCCCCAGCGCGTCCGCCCCCGCGCGCAGACCACTGCCCCGGTCCGGCTCGATCAGCCGCGCGCCCAGCGCCATCGTCACCACGCCGATGGGAAGATTGACGAAGAAGATCCAATGCCAGCTAATCACTTGCGTGATGACCCCACCGGCCAGCAAGCCAAGCGCGCCACCGGCCGAGGCGACGAAGGCAAAGATGCCCATCGCGCGCGCCCGCTCCGCTGGTTCCGGGAACAGCGTCACCACCATCCCCAGGATGACCGCCGAGCTCACCGCGCCGCCGACACCCTGTACAAACCGCGCGGCGATCAGCAGTGGCTGGCTGAAGGAGAGGCCGCACAGCATGGAGGCGGTGGTGAACATCGCCAGCCCAATCAGGAAGACACGCTTGCGGCCCATCAGGTCGCCCAGACGGCCGGCCAGCAGCATAACGCCGGCATATGCGATCAAGTAGGCGTTGACGACCCAGGCGAGGCTGGATTGCGAGAAGCCGAGGTCCCGTTGGATCGAGGGAAGCGCCACATTGACGATGGTCGTGTCCACCACAATCATCAGAAAGCCGGCGCAGAGAACGATGAGCGACACCCAGCGCGATGTGGCTGGTTGGGTGATTCCCGTGACGCGGCGCTCCGTGCCGGTTCGCCTACCACTGATTCGCATGATTCTCCTCGTCTCCCTCTTGTTGTGGTCGGCCGGATGACCAACGCGCCACCCAACGAATCCTCTCATTCCATGCCTCTGTATTCTTTTGGGACGTGGAGAATCTGGATGGTTCATGGCCTGGCGACGTGGGTAGGTTTGCGGCGCCGTTATGCGCTGAAGGGAGCGGGAATCGGAGCGACCGCGCGACAGGACATAGGTCACCTGCCTGGCTGCTTACCCATGCGCGTTCTGCTACCATTGCGCGCTGTGGAACCCTTGTCCAATCAACCGCCGGGAGACAGCTTATGCGCCTGATCGCGCTTGCGATGGTCAAAAACGAGTGCGACATCATCGAATCGTTCGTTCGCCACAATCTGCGCTACCTGGATGCCCTCTTCATCATAGACAACCAGTCGGTTGACGGGACGCGCGAGATCCTCGTCGAGTTGCAGCGCGAAGGGCTGCCGGTCGTGCTCTATGACGATCCGCGCTTCGGCTACTTCCAATCGGAGAAGATGACCGCCTTCTATCGCAATGTCTGCGACTATGCCGCGCCGGATTACGTCATTCCGCTGGACGCCGACGAATTCCTCGCCATTCCCACACGCGCGGCCCTGGAAGAGGCGCTGGCTGGGCTGCCGACGGGCGAGCACGGGTTGATCGCCTGGAAGACGTACCTCTTCTCGCCGAACGCCAGCGAACCCGACCCTGTGCGCCGAATGACGCGACGGCGCAAAGCGGAGAAGCCGGCGTATTACAAGGTGGTGATCGCCGCCGACCCCCAGGAGAACCATAAGCTCACCATCGCGCAGGGCAACCACACCGTCACCCATAGCGA
This sequence comes from Ktedonobacterales bacterium, assembly GCA_035279925.1. Lineage (GTDB taxonomy): Bacteria > Chloroflexota > Ktedonobacteria > Ktedonobacterales > JADMIN01 > DATEGV01. The sequence continues at coordinate 2,602 of DATEGV010000217.1, forward strand.
GCGCGGCGAGCTGCCCCACCACATCCTCCCAGGCGCCGCCGTCGCTCACTATCCCGTGCGCGGCGAGGCGCAGGTGATCGCGAAGGCCGTCACGGGTTGGCTGGCGTATGTCGCCAAAGACCCCGACAGCGCGGCGAAGGACGCCGGCTACCAGTGGCATAGTCTCTACCTGCGCCTGATGGAGAACCCGCATCTGACGGTTCCCGAGCTCAGCGACCTCTCCATGCGCTATGCCCAGCTTGATCCGCCGCCCGCCAACGCCTATACCGAGAGCGTCGTCTACGAGCCGCTAGCCGTCGCGCACACTTTGCGCTACCGGCGGCACGCCACGCCGCATCCCCTGGTGAGCGTCGCGCGGACGATGGAACGCTTCTTTCAGCCCCCGCTGCGTGTTCCCTTCGCGGAGGCGTCCGCCCGCGAGGCCGGCGGCAATCCCCAACAGGTCTACGGCGCATGGGGCGCGGACTTCCACCAGGAGCATCTGTTCCTCGATCTGCCGCCGTTCCATTACCTCGCCGAGAAGTATCAGCCGCGCGCGGTGGCCGATATCGGCTGCGGGCTGGGCGGCTACCTGCGTATGTTCCAAGAGTGGGGCGCGACACAGGCGCTGGGGGTGGACGGCTTCCCAGCGTCTGAACTGTTCCTGAGTCCCGGCAACTACGTCAGCCATGACCTCAGCCAGCCACTCGATACGGGCAGAAGCTTCGATCTGGTGATTTGCACCGAGGTCGCCGAGCACATTGACGAGCGGTATGAGGATGTGGTGGTTGAGACAATACGCCGTCATGCCCGCGAGTTGATCCTCTTCTCCGCCGCCGAGCCGAATCAGCCGGGCATCGGGCATGTGAACTGCCAGCCGCTCTCGCACTGGCTGGCGAAGTGGCGCGCGGTGGGGTGGGTTCCTGATGTCTTCGATTCGCTGGCGCTGCGCTCACTCTCGACCTTCTCGTGGTTCCGGCGCAATCTGGTCGTCTTGAAGCCCATCGGGCAGACCGCCTCCGCGTCGCCGGCCTTCGACGAACGCGACCTGGAGCGACTCGCCGCCACGCCCTGGACGTGGTACGGCCAGGATCCGCATATCTATACGTTCCCGTTCTCCGAACCGCTGCCCAGCGTCTTCGTGGGCGGCCAGGCCTGAGGCGATCAGCCTGACGTGATACCAAGTTCGGTTGAGATGTTGTTGTTAGCTGCGGCAGGTTGCCTCATCCCCCACCCCTTCCCCCTGCGGAGGGAAGGGGAGCTCGCGTCGTGGCGTTCCGGCGAGGCTTCCGTTCCCCCTCGCCTCGCAGGGAGAGGGGGTCAAGGGGTGAGGCAGCCCGACCGTCGCGGCGCTGGCTCCCCTTCCCCTCGGGAGGGGAAGGGGCGGGGGGATGAGGAAACCCCCACCGCCAAGGGCCGAAGCGGATCTGACGTGATACGCCGCCCGCCGCGCGCGGGGTGGCCATCCTCCGTGCCGAGGCGCTCCATGCGTGGCGGCGGCTATGTCAAGCTTGTGTCGAGCAGGCGCTCCACATGCTCGGCATAGAGCCGCTCGCCCAGCCGATTGAGAATTGCCAGCGCGGCGTACAGATGTTCGCGGGCCCGCGCCGGCTCGCCGCGCGCCATACATAACTGACCGTAGGCGTAGAGCGCCTTGGCCTCGGCGTAGGGGTAGGACATGGCTCGCGCCAGGGCAAGCGTCTCCTCCAGCGCGTCCACCGCCGGCTGCCACTGCGCGCGCCGGGTGAGCGTCATCGCCCGCACGCGCAGCGCATCCACCAGCGGCATGCGCAGACGCTGCGCCCTGGAACGTGAGAGCGCCTGCTCGATAATCTCGTCCGCGTCCTTAGGCGCATCCAGGTCCAGCCGGGCCCAGGCGAGGAACGGCAGCAGGGCGGTGACCATCGTCTCCGGCTGCATGTAGCGATCCAACAGCGGTGTGAGGTGGGCCAGGGCCTGATCGGGGCGTCCATCGAGCAGGTCGCGCTCCGCCAGTGTGGTGTGGATGCGACGAGGCGGGTGGATGTCGCCAAATGGTCTCACGAGGTCGAGCGCCTCCTGAAAGTAGGCGTCCGCCGTGTCTCGCGCATTGCGCGCCAGGGCGACTTGTCCGAGGCAGTAGGGGGGCCACATGGAACTCCACGAGGCGGAGAGGGTGCGGACCAATGCGAGGGCGAACTCGCCATCCGCTTCAGCGGCGTCCCAATCGCCGGTATGAAAAGCAATGTCGCTGCGAACGAATAAAATCTGTGCGACCACCGCCGGATCGCCATATCGCTCGGCCACCGGAAGCGCCCGCGCGAGATACTGTCGCGCGGTCACGAACTCTCCCATCATCACAGAACCCCACGCCGCGTTGGCCAGTGAGATCAAGGACGTGCGCGTATCGCCGACCTTCTCCGCAAGAGGAATGGCGATATTCAGTTGCCGCACTCCTTCCTCGCAACGCCCCAGGTGCAGCAGGTCCCAGCCACGGTAGTAGGAGGCTACGGCCAGCGCGCGTTCGTCGGACGCCGCGTGCGCATACTCAATCAGCCGTTCCGTGATGGTCAGCAGCTCAGGGTATTCGCCCATGACCAGATAGAGACGCGCGAGCGCGGCGGAGATCGCGGCGATCCCTTGTCGCGAGAGGCCCAGCGCCTCCGCCTCTATGAGCATCGGCTCAACGCGCGCGATTCCTTGTCGCGGGGCGCCGCGAAACGCATGTGTGTGCCCGAGCTGCGCGACGACACGTCCCAGGCCCTCGATGTCCTCGCGGGCTCGATAGGTTTCCGCCGCCTGCTCCAAGAGCGCGACCGCCTCATCATAGCGTATGAGGATTGAGAGGATCACGGCTTGCCGCTCGCGCAGCCGCGCCGCCTCGTTCGCGCGACCGAGCTGCTCCAGCGCCGCCACCGCCTCGCTGTAATAGTCCAGGGCCTCGGTGTAGGCGTAGCGCGCCCGCGCCCGGTCGCCCGCCGCTTCGAGATAGCTCACGGCTTTCTCCGCGACTCCCGCCTGGCTATAGTGATACGCCAACGTTTCCGTGACGGGCAGCGCGGGTCCCTGCTCCATCGCTTCGGCGATCTGCCGGTGGAGCAGCGCCCGCCGCGCCGTGCTGAGGTCCGCGATGACGGTCTCCCGCACGAGATCGTGGGGAAACACATAGTCCGACGCGCCCACCTCCGCCAACAGCCGGCCGTGGCAGGCGCGCTCGAGGCCGTCGAGCAGAGCGCGGTCGTCGTATCCCGCCAGCTTGCCGACCGCCAGCAACAGCGCGCGCGCCGTCGTGCGCCCACTGGTCGCCGCGATAGCGAGCAGATCCTTCGACACCAGCGGCAGCACAGCGACACGCTGGCGAATCGTCTCCGCGACGCTCCACGGGAGGTCAAAGCCGGTGTCGCCACCGTTGCTCACGGCGCCGGAGCGCAACGCCTGGACATAGCTGACGAGGAAGTACGGTACGCCGCCCGTTCGCTCGATCAACCGCTCCCGCATCTCCACAGACCCAGCAGACGCGCCGCTCGTGGCATCCGTGAGCAGCGCCTCCAATAAGCGCCCGGAGTCCTCCGCCGCGAGTGGCGCGAGCGGCAACCGACCGGCCAGGTTTTCGCGAGCGAGGTCCGCGAGCAGCATGCCGAGTGGGTCATCGGGATGGACCTCCGTATGGCGGAAGGCGCCTACCACTCGGAGCGTCCCGCCGCCAGCCGTTTCGCGCAGCAGAAACGCGAGCAGATCCAGCGCGTCGGGCGCGGCCCACTGGAGATCGTCCAGCGCGAGCAGTGTGCCTGCGGGACCGGCGACGTTACTCAGATAGCGCGCGACCGCCGCGAACATGAGCCGGCGTTCCTGCTCCACGGAGAGGCCCGATGCGTGGGCGGGCGCGGCCATCGTCTCCGCCAGTTCGGGCAGCAGTCGGACGAGCCATGAGCAGCCACGCAGATACAATCGGCGCTCGGCGACGGGCTGCCGGTTCACGTGTCGCTCCAGCAGCCCCAGGATGGGCGCGTATGGCTCCTGCCCGCTGCGCCGGTGGCAGCCACCTGTCAGGATGGTCCACCCCGCCGATTGCGCCTGAGCGGTGACTTCGAGGAGCAGGCGCGATTTGCCGATGCCCGGTTCGCCATCCAGCGCCAACAGGGGCGGCCCGTCGCCGGCGATATGGCGCTCCAGACGGCTTCGCTCCGCGTCCCTTCCGATCAGCGGCATCTCCCCGGCTCGACGCTCCCTCGGGGGATCTCCTATGGTGGCGGAGCCATCAGGCGAGGAGCTCGCCGTCGTGCGGCGCTGGCGCGCGGCCGCCTCGAAGGTGGCGCGTTGGCGCTCCGCCAGACCCAGCGCCTCGGCCAGCAGGCGGACCGTCTCACGGCGGGGCGTCTGCCGAGCGCCGCGCTCCAGGTCACCGATCCCTTTCGCGCTGAGACCGGCCTTCTCGCCAAGCTCCTCCTGCGTCATGCCGCTTGCCGCACGGAAGCGCCGCAGCAGATCGCCGAAGGTCAGCGTGCGGGTCGTGCTCACGGCGCCCTCCTCAAGCTGGCCTGGCCCCACCGCGACTATCCGTCCCAGGCGCTACCAGCGATTTCGGGATATTTTAGCACGCCGTCACGGTAGCCTCAACCGGTCCGCGTGCGCGCGCACCCACTTCGGCGGCGCGGCGACCACCCATTGCGGGGGTGATTGCGGACACGATTGCGGAGATTGCCGGTGGAGGACGACGCGCGCGCAAGGCAAACTTGTGCCAGCGCCACGGCGGGAGCACGCCGGCAGTCCCGCGTCTAGGGCGCCTGTCACGACTGAGAACGCTCACCCATCTGAGAACGCTCACAGGTACAGGAAGAGGAGATCACATGTTTGCCTTGCGTCACATCCATCCCAAACGCGGCATTGGCTCGGCTCTGGTAGCCACCCTGCTCTTCGCGGCGCTCACGGCCCCGGTCGTCGCCGCCAAGTCCGCCCATGAGACGAGCGGCCCACGCGCATGGTCCGTCAGCGCGGGCGTCGGCACGGAAAACCACGCGATTGAAGGCATGGTCTTCCTGCCCGGTGTCATCACCATTGATGTCGGTGATTCCATCGTCTGGCGGGCTGGTTCCGGCGAGATCCATACGATTGTCTTCCCCGGCGCGGGCGGACAGATTCAGCCGTACAATCCCGGCACGTACCAACCAACGAGCAACACGACCTATGACGGCGCGACCTACACCGCCTCCCCAGTGCTGACCGTCCTCCCCGACAAGGCGGGCGTTCCCTTCACGGCGACCTCGTACAAACTGACCTTCTCGAAGGCGGGCGAGTACACCTACTTCTGCTCCGTCCATCCGGGGATGCAGGGAACGGTCGTGGTGCAGCCGGCGGGCGCGGCGTATCCGCACACCCAGGACGACTACAACCGCGAGTCGAGTATCCAACGGGAGCGGCTCATCGCCCAGGGGTACAGTCTCTCGGCCCAGGCCGAGCGCACGGCCAGTAACCATCTGGTCGTCGCTGGCATTGGCAACGATCAGGTAGACGTGATGCGCTTCGTGCGCCGGAGCGTCACCATCCACGCCGGTGAAAGCGTTACGTTCACCAACCTGTCCATGGGGCCGCACACCGTCACCTTCGGACCGGAGCCGGCGAACCCCGGAGCGATCAACTTCCCGTACGGCGACCCGACGCGCTACGACGGCAGCGCGCCGCTCAACTCCGGCCTGATGGGCGTCATTACGCCGCCCACCTTCACAGTCACGTTCACCACCCCCGGCGTGTTCGCGTACAAGTGCGCGCTGCACGACTACATGGGCATGGTCGGCACGGTGGTCGTCCTTCCCTCCTCCGCGTCCCGCTAACACGCGCGGGATGAGTTGTATAAGCGTCTCGGCGCGCGACGAGTGGCGTATACGTCGCTCTCGCGCCCGAGCCTCTATCGCCACAAACAACCGAGCTGGCAGCGCGCTGATCGCCTCAGTTCGCCATGGAAAGGTGTACGCGCCATGCTTCTCTCACATGAACGACTGCGCCGCATCCTCGGCGCGCTGTGGCTGCTTGATGGGCTGCTACAGCTTCAGCCGCGCATGTTCACGACCGACCTGATCGGCGGCGTGATGGCCCCCGCGCTCCAGGGGCAGCCGGCGCCGGTGGCGACGAGTCTGCATTGGATCATTCAGCTCGCCGCGAGCCATGTGGTCGTTACCAATCTGCTGATCGCGCTCGCGCAGCTTGCGCTCGGCGCATCTCTCTTGCTTGGCTACCGCGTCAATGTGGCGCTCGTCGCCTCAGTCGTCTGGTCGTTGGTGGTCTGGTTCGCTGGCGAGGGCATGGGCATGCTCTTCACGGGTCGGGCCACCGCATTGACGGGCGCGCCGGGCGCGGTGCTGCTCTATGGCGTCCTCGCGCTAGCGCTGTTGCCACGTCGGTCGCTCAGCAAAATCCTGACCCGACCGCGTCCGGATGGACGCGCGGCGTCGTGGCGGACGGCGCATGCGAGCGTGCTGTCCCGCGATGGGCTACGCACGGTCCTCGCGAGCTTCTGGTTCCTGGCGGCGGCGCTGCAAACGCGGCCCATCTGGTGGCAGCCCGGCCAGATCGCGCAGACAGTCCAGGGGGCGCAGTCTCCCGGCACGCTCAGCGGCGCGGTTCTCGATCCGACGCTGCGCTGGCTGGCGGGAGTAACAGGCGGCGTTGAGGGACCGCTGAACGCCACGCTGATCCTCACCTTCCTGGCCCTCGCGGGCGGGATCGCTTTCGCCCAGACCGACGCGCGCGTGCGCCTTGTCCTCGGTATCTCAATCGTGCTGAGTCTGCTGTTCTGGTGGGGCGGGCAGGCGCTCGGCATGGCGCTCACCGGCCTCGCCACCGATCTGAATTCGGGGCCGCTGCTCATCGTCCTGGCGCTCTGCTGCTGGCCCCAGGGTCAGTCGGCGGCACTCCGCACAGCCTCGGCGCCCAGCCTCATTCACGTACCGCTCCACACGCGTCGCGCCGCGGACACCGCCGCGCATCCGTAATCACGAAAGGAAGAAACACGCCATGACCATCCCAACCGTAACCTCGACCCGTACGCTCGACACAAACGCGCTCGCGGACCTGCGCGCCACGCTGCGTGGCGAGGTCGTCCTGCCCAGTGACGCGAGCTATGACACCGTTCGCGCGATCTGGAACGGCATGATTGACAAACGCCCAGCGGTGATCGTCCGCTGCGCCGGCGCGGCGGATGTCGTCGCGGCGATCCAGTTCGCCCGCACGACCGGCCTCGATGTTGCCGTGCGCGGGGGCGGCCATAGCACGGCTGGGCTGTCCCTCTGTGACGGTGGCCTGGTCATAGACCTCTCACCGATGCGCGGGATCCGCGTTGACCCGCGACGACGCACCGTACGCGCGGAGCCGGGAGTCCGGCTGGGCGAGCTCTTGCGCGAGACGCAGTCGTTCGGATTGGCGACCACCACCGGCACGGTCTCCGACACCGGGCTGGCCGGGTTGACGCTTGGCGGCGGCATGGGCTATCTCGCCGGCAAGTACGGGCTCACCATTGATAATCTGCTCTCGGTGGATATCGTCACCGCCGACGGTCGTCTGCTGGTCGCGTGCGCGGAGGAGCACGCCGATCTGTTCTGGGCCGTGCGTGGGGGCGGCGGCAACTTTGGTGTCGTCACGTCGTTCGAGCTGCAGCTCCATCCGGCGGCGCGCGTGCTCGGGGGCATGGTGGCGCACCCGCTGTTTCGCGCTCGCGAGGCCCTGCGGTTTTATCGCGACTTCGCCCGCGACTGCCCTGACGAACTCTCCCTCGCCGCAGCCATCGTCACCACGCCCGACGGACAGCCGGTGCTTGGCTTCATCGCCTGTTACACCGGGGACTTCGCCCAAGGTGAGCGGGCGCTGGCGCCGCTACGCGCCTTCGGGCCGCCAGTGGTAGACCTCATCCGGCCAATGTCCATTCTCGAGCTCAACTCGCTGGTTGACGGGGCCAGCCCCACGGGCCTGCGCTACTATGAGAAAGGGAGCGCTCTGCCACGGTTGACCGACGACGCAATTGACGCGATCGTCGCGGCCGGCGACGCGCGGACGTCGCCGTTGTCGCAGATCATCATCCAGCATATGCACGGCGCCGCGACACGAGTG
>DATEGV010000218.1:0-9051 GCA_035279925.1 Ktedonobacterales bacterium
GGGTGCAGCAGCAGCAACAAGAGCTCTGGCGGCGCGTATTCCGCCGCCAAGAACTGCAAGAAGGTCGGTGTTTCACTGCCGGAGAGCGACACCTCCGCGCGCTGGGAGGGTGTTGACCACCCCGACCTGCAAGCCGCGATCGCCAAGGCGCTGCCGGGCGCGACGATTGACTTTGCCAACGCGCAAAACAGCTCGGACACGCAGATCTCACAGACGGATTCGTTTCTGACCAAGGGTGACTGCATTCTCGTCGTCGCCCCGCAGGACGCGCAGAAGTCCGCTACCATCGTGCAGAACGCCAAGAAAGACAAAGTGCCAGTCATCGCGTATGACCGCCTGATCCAGAGCAACGACCTCCAGTACTACGTCTCGTTCGACAACACCAAGGTCGGACAGCTCCAGGGGCAGTACATCGCCGATCACTATCAGACGTTCGTCACCGCCCAGGGCACCAACAACCTCATCATGATTGACGGCAGCCAGGACGACAACAACGCGCTGCTCTTCAAGGCCGGCGCGCACTCCGTTCTGGACAACCTGACGAGCGCTGGCAGCCTCAAACTGCAGTATGAGACGTTCACCCCGGCCTGGAACAACAACACCGCGCAGACCGAGATGGAAGGCGCGCTGACCCAGGTCAACAACAAGGTCGCCGTGGCGTATGTCGCCAACGACGGCATGGCCCAGACAGTCATCGCCGCCCTGCAGGCGCAGCATCTGGCGGGCAAGGTGCTCGTCACCGGCCAGGACGCGACGGCGCAGGGCATCCAGCAGATTCTGCTGGGCAACCAGTCCATGACGGTCTACAAGGCGATCCAAAAGGAAGCCGACGCGACCGCGGCGATCGTCGCCGCGCTGAGCACCGGCGCCAGCACCAGCAGCCTCACCAATGGCGCGACCATCAAGCTTGCCTCCGGCAACACGGTTCCGGCCGTGCTCGAGACGCCGGTTGCCGTTGACAAGTCCAACATCGCGACCACTGTGCTGGCCGATGGCTACGTCAAGAAGGCCGACATCTGCCAGGGCGTTCCCGCCGGCACCGACGGCATCTGTTGACGTGACGTGGGGGGTAGGGCAACCGATCCTCCCAGCCTCCTTCCCGTCCCGACGGGCGGAGGTAGCCAGAAGCGGACGCCGCCCGGCCGCGCGCAACTGACCCGCGTTCGCGGGACACAGCGCGCCCGGCTGGGCAACGTCCAGACCAGGAGGAGGAGCGGCTCATCGCGCCTCCTCCGTTCATTATCCGCCGTTGACTGTCGCGCGCGGGATCACTTCCCTGGCGTGCGACAATACACTTACGAGGTGGTCGGACGCGGCGGCGCGTTCCAGCCTCCTCCACTCCCCTACCGATGGCGCCGACACAGAACGAGCTGGAGAGACGACCATGGCCGAAGACGCTTCCCTACCGCCGGCACAGCCAGGCCCGACGACGCGCGAAACTCCCGGCGCTTCCGTGGCGACCGCCGAGCCGGTTTTGCGCCTCCACAACATCAGCAAGGCGTTTGGCGCCGTGCAGGCGCTGCGTGACGTTGACTTTGAAGTGTACGCGAACGAAGTCGTGGGTCTCGTCGGCGACAACGGCGCCGGCAAGTCCACGCTCATCAAGACCATCGCCGGCGTGAACATCCCCGACACCGGCGAAATCTTCGTAGACGGCCACCGCGTCAGCATCTCGACCCCTCAGGACGCGACGAAGCTCGGCATCGAAACGGTCTATCAGGACCTCGCCCTTTGCGACAATCTCGATGTCGTCGCCAATCTGTTTCTTGGGCGCGAGGATGGCTTCAAACTCACGCCGTTCGTGCGCACACTCGATGAAACTGAGATGGAGCGCCGCACGGTGGATGTGCTCAAGCAGCTCGATGTGAAGATCCCCTCGGTGCGCTCGGTGGTGGCGACGCTCTCCGGCGGGCAGCGGCAGTCCATCGCCGTCGCCAAGACGATCCTACGCAACGCCAAGGTGATCCTCCTGGACGAGCCGACAGCGGCGCTGGGCGTGGCGCAGACGCGACAGGTATTGAACCTGATCCGCCGCCTCCGCGAGCAGGGCCTGGCGGTCGTCGTCATCTCGCACAATCTGGCCGACGTGTTTGAGGTCACGGACCGCGTCATCGTCATGCGCCTGGGCCGCCGCGTCTCGACCTTTGATGTGCGCGCCACGACGGCTGAACAGGTCGTCGGCGCTATCACTGGCGCTGAATTTGGCGAAGAGCCGGCGGAGTCCGCGCAGGCAGCGAGCGGACAGGAGTAATCACCATGAGCAGCGACGTATCAACCAAAGAGCGGGTGGGCCAGGCTCCCACGTCGTCGGCCAATGGCACATTTCTCGACGAGATGCGGGTGCGATTGCGCAAGGGCGAGTTCGGCCAGCTTCCCGTGCTGCTGACCCTCGTGCTGGTGATGCTGTTCTTCAATATCGCCAGCAAAGGCGTCTTCCTGCATCCGCGCAATCTGAGCAACCTGGTGTTGCAGCAGGCCGTCGTCGGCACGTTGGCGTTGGGTTCGGTGCTCGTCCTCCTGATTGGCGAGATTGATCTGTCCATCGCGGCGGTCTCCTATCTCTGCGGCGCGGTGATGGTCAAGCTTTCAGTGGACCACCACGTCTCGGCGTTCGTCGCCATTCTCGCGGCGCTGGTCGTCGGCCTCGTTATCGGCCTCGTCAACGGCTTCTTTGTCTCCTACCTGCGCGTGCCGTCGTTCATCGTCACGCTGGCCGGCCTGCTCGCGTACTCCGGTCTCGTACTGCATGTCCTCTTGCCGAACACAACGATACGGCTGGAAGACAACGCGTTGAAGGCGATTGCCGCTCAGTACGTCATCTTTCCCTGGGATGTCCTGATCCCGCTTCCGCTGGTGGCGATCTACTTCCTCTTCCTGATGCGACAACGCCTGGCGCGCGCCAAGCAAGGGCTGCGGCTTAGCCCCTGGTGGGATTTCGGCCTGCGCATCGGGGCCGTCGTCGTGTCGGTCGCGCTCGCGCTCTTCGTCTTCGAGCAGTATCAGGGTGTGCCGATCACCGCCATCGTGCTGCTTGGCCTGATTCTGGTCTTCTGGCTCCTCATGCGTTTCACGACGTTCGGCCGCCATGTCTATGCGGTTGGCGGCAACGCGGAGGCCGCGCGGCGCGCAGGCATCAACGTCGTGGGCATCCGCATCGCGATCTTCGGTCTCGCGAGCACGCTGGCCGCCACCGCCGGCATTCTTGAAGCCTCGCGCATCATCTCCGGCTCGGCGCAGATTGACCCCACCTTCCTGCTGAACGCCATCGCGATGGCCGTCATCGGCGGCGTCAGCCTCTTCGGTGGGCGCGGCTCCGTCTGGGCCGTCGTGATCGGGGTGCTGATTATCGGCAGTCTCTCGAACGGCCTGGTGCTGCTGGGCAAGGGCACTGACATCGAGCAGATGGTCGAGGGCGCGGTGTTGCTCATCGCCGTGACGGTGGACGCCCTGGCGCGCAGGCGCAACGCGACGGGCCTGCGCTGACGACGGGCCGCCTCATCCCCCCGCCCCTTCCCCCCGCGGAGGGAAGGGGGGCTAGGGCATTCACGACCCAGGAGGAGACGCATGCCAGAGGAACAGACGCGCGACGCCGCGGACGTGCGCGTCGCCATCATCGGATATGGGCTGGCGGGCGCGGTGTTCCACGCCCCGCTGGTCGCCGCCACCCCAGGCATGCGTGTCGCCGCCATCGTAACGGGCAATCCCCAGCGGCAGGCGCAGGCGCGGCGCGACTACCCAGACGCCGCGATCTACGCCAGCGCGGATGACCTCTGGACCCACCGCGAGACGCTGGACCTGGTGGTCGTCGCCGCGCCCAACCGGGCGCACGCCGCGCTCGCCGTCGCCGCGCTGGAGGCCGGGCTAGCAGTGGTGGTGGATAAGCCGTTCGCGCCATCCAGCGCGGAAGCGACCCGTGTGATCGAGACGGCGGAACGCGCCGGCCGGCCAATGAGTGTCTTTCAGAATCGCCGCTGGGATAATGACTTCCTGACGCTGCGGCGGCTGATCGCGGCGGACCTGCTGGGGCCGCTCACGCGCTTCGAGAGCCGCTTCGAGCGGTTCCGTCCGCTCCCGAAGGCGGAGGCCTGGCGCGAGTTGGAGGCGCCGGAGGAGGCGGGCGGCCTGCTCTTCGATCTGGGCGCGCACCTGATAGATCAAGCGCTGCTGCTCTTTGGCCAGCCCACCAGCGTCTATGCGGAGATGAGCGCGCGTCGTCCGGGCGCGGTGGTGGATGACGACACCTTCGTGGCGCTGCGATTCGCGGATGACGTCGTGGCCCATCTCTGGATGAGCGCGATTCCCCGCAAATTTGGACCCCGCTACCGCGTCGTCGGCCTGCGCGGCGTCTATGAAAAGGAGCATCTCGATCCGCAGGAGGAGGCGCTGCGCATGGGCCTTCGCCCCGGCATGGAGGGATGGGGGCATGAGCCGGCGGACCGATGGGGCACGCTGTACACGCAGGTCGGCGACGTGCCGCTGGTGAGCCGCGTCGAGACGGCGCCGGGCCGGTATGAGGCGTACTATGCCGGCATGCGTGACGCGATTCGTGAGGGAGCGCCCGTGCCGGTGGACCCACATGACGCGCTAAACGCGCTGCGTGTCATCGAGGCCGCCCGCGTGAGCGCCCGCGAAGGACGGCTGGCGCCACTGGGAGGATGAGCGGCGTGATGAACTCTCCCCGCTCGTGCGTCGTATAAGATAAGTTACACGACCACGACAGTCACGGGAGGACCGGCACATGCCAGGGCAACGGTATCGCGCCGCGCGATTCTGCCATCTCTGCGGAGACCCGCTGGCCGGGCGCGTGCTCTCCAATTCAGAGGGGCTGACGTGGTGCATGCGCTGCCAGACGGAGCGGCCCCACTGTAAATTGTGTCATACCCCCCTCGACGACGGCGCTATCGCGCGCCACAAAGGACAGGGCGGCGCCGAGCCGGCACTGTGCGCTCGCTGCCTGCGGGTTAGCCCGCGCTGCCGCACCTGCCGCGCGCCGCTGGTGCAGTCCTGGTACACCTTCGAGGAGCTGATACCGACCACCCCGGAACGGCGCTACTGTCCGACGTGCGTGCGCGTGAACCCGCGCTGCGATGTCTGTCGGGTGCCGGTCGAACGGGGGAGCGCGCCATTGGACGACGGCCAATATCGTTGCGCGAGCTGCGCCGCGGAGATGATCGCGGACGAGGCGCCGGTGCGGGCGCTGTATGAAGACGCGCTGGCGGTCTGCGCCGCCGTCACGGCTGAGTCGCTACGCGCGAAGCCGGCGCTCGAGGTGGTGAGCCGGCTGCGCATGGGTGAGATTCGTTCTAAACATGAGCATGGCGTCGCGGCGGCGCAGCGCGAGACGACCCCCAGCCCGCACGTGGTCGGCTACTTTGTCCGCGAGCGCGGGCAGGCCACGATCTACGTCGAACGGCGGCTCCCACGGAGTATGTTGATCGGGACGCTTGCCCACGAGATCGGCCACGCCTGGCAGACGGAACGGGCGCCGGAACTGCGCGATATGCTCATCTGCGAGGGCTTCGCCGAGTGGGTGGCGCACCACGCGCTGGTCGCCTGTGAGCTACAGACGCTGGCCGCGCGTTCGACCCGCCGCGAGGATATCTACGGTCGTGGACTGCGCCGCCTGCTCCAGGTCGAACGCGCGGGTGGCCGCGACGCCGTGCTGGACGTGGCGCGCGGGCGAACGCCGCTCGCGATGACGACGCCATAATTCAGATTGACGCCACAACGATGGGAGAGATGCGTGGCATTCGGGCCGCATGACGCCTGTGAGCCGGCCATTCATGGCCGCGACCACTTGCCATGCCTGCGCGCCGACCATGTATGGCCAAGAGCAATTGCAAAACGTGGAGGCTGAGGAATCAACGATGCCAGAGGCGACGACGCGCGTGCGGGTCACATTTGCGGATGTGGATAGCAGCCAGCGCATCCACTTTACGGCGATGTTTCGCTATTTCGAGGTGGCCGAGCATCACCTGATGCGCGAGCTTGGCCTGCCCTATTCCACATTCCTCAACGACATCGCATATCCGCGTGTCCATCTCTCGGTAGACATCAGCGGCGCGGTGCGCTACGACGACCAGTTGGACGTGACGGCGCGTGTCGAGCGCATCGGCAACTCCTCCTGGACGGACACCTTCACCGCGCGCCAGGCGGCGGACGCGAACGGCGAGCCGGGGCCCATCGTGGCGCAGGGCCGCATGACCATCGTGGCGATGGACCCGCAGACGGAGCGTGCACGCCCCCTGCCGGAGCGTTTGCGCCGCGTCCTCACTGGGGATGAGTGATTGCAGGACTGATGAGTCCTCGCGGCCATGAATGGCCGGCGCACGAGACGAGCGAGGGGAAGGGGCGCCAGCGCCGCGACCTTCGGACCCCGAATCCGTTGCCATGTCCGTCGCGCTGAGTAAAAACGCATAATGACCGGCGCACGTGGCGGGAAGGTTCCCGCGTTTCCTCCGTGTGACTCCGTCTCTCCTCCGTGTGACTCCGTGTGACTCTGCGTTACCCGTACCCTGTCCTTCTGGGGAAATGGGCGCAAAAAGACCCGGAGCGCGGAAGATGAAGTGGGTTGAGGAAGACTCCGCGCTACCGGGTCGTTGCCGGAGCCGGCTCGCAGGCGGATTGCCAGCGGGTTACGGCTCCGGCGCTACTGTCGTAATGCACGACGACGAGTTCAGACTACACAGACGCTCTACGCTTGTTTCTCACCGCGCCCGGCCTAGCGAGGGCGTGGATCTACACAACGAGTATCGTGTACGACAAAGCTCGCCGTGCGTCTGAACCGATGAGGTGGGGGCCTGCATCGCGACGCGGAGCCTCGTCTGCTGTGCTCAACGACCTGCCGCTTGCGGGGTAACTTCGCCGCCGGACCGGTACCTCCAGGCTAGCCGTTCTGGCGGCGCTCGCGTCCGGCGCCCGCTTCGCCCGTGGGGAAGGGGGCTGGGGGGCTAGGTTATGGCTCGCCCTTCACATACCGACGGGAAGGGGGGCCGGGGGGTGAGGTCCGCTACAGCGCCGCTTCCAACTCCGGGCGCACCCGCTCGTACTCCGCGCGCAGATGTGTCAGATACTCCGGCACATCCGCAAGCGCCCCCCGGCTGCACGCCATCTCGATCTGCTTCGCCACCGAGGAGAGACGCATCGCGCCGACCAGCGAGCTACTGGCCTTCAGGCTATGCGCCGCGCGGAACAGCGCCACGATATCGCCGCGCTCGCTCGCCTCGCGCAGTCGTTCGAGCAGATCTCCAGCGTCTCCCAGGAATGTCACCACCACCTGGCCGACAAGTTCCGGCTCATCGCTGATGTCCAGCCCGTGCATTGTCGTCAGCACCGAGCGATCCAGCGCCCTTACGCTGGCGAGCGTGTCGGTGGGCGCGAAGGCTGCCGGACGCTCCGGGGTGGCGCTCCGCAACACGCTCGCCGCCGTGTCCACGCCCGCGGTGGCGGGCAGCCAGCGGCGGATCACCGCGCTTAGATCGTCCAGCTTCACCGGCTTGGACACGTAGTCGTCCATGCCTGCCGCTAGACAGGCCTCGCGGTCGCCCTGGATCGCGTTGGCCGTCATAGCGATGATCGGCACGTGTTTACCACTGCCCAACTCCGCCTGGCGGATCGCGCGGGTTGCTTCGTAGCCGTCCATCACCGGCATGTGACAGTCCATCAGCACGACCGCGTAGGCGGTGCGCGCCAGCGCCTCCAGCGCCTCCTGCCCGGTGGCGACGGTATGAACCGTGTAGCCCAGCTTTTGGAGTTGCTTGCTGGCGAGCAATTGGTTGACCGCGTTGTCCTCGGCCAGCAGAACGAGCTTGCCTGGATCGCGCGCCGCCCCGTCCTGTGCGGGTGGCCGCGTCGCGCCATCAGTCGCGGATGAGGCGGAGCCGGCTGTCCCGGTAGCCGTTGCCGGCGCCGTCGCGGCGACACTCTCGATCTGCTCAGCCGCACCCTCGGCGGTTGCCGCGCTGAGCGCCGGACCGAAGACGGCGTTGGCCAGCGCGTCGAAGAGGTGCGACCGCTTCACCGGCTTGGTGAGATACGCCGAGAAGCCGGCTTCCAACGCCTGTTTTCCCTGGCCGATCGCGTCGAACGCCGTCAGCAGCACTAGGCGCGTTCCTCGCAACGCCGGGTCGCGTTGCACCGTTCTGGCAAGCGCGAAGCCATCCATCTCCGGCAGACGCAGATCGGTGACGACGACATCGAAAGGCTCCCCCTTGGCGACGGCCTCCTTGAGCATCGCATGAGCGGTGGGAGCGTCGGCGGCGCTGGCGTGCTGGATACGCCACGAGGTGAGGTACGCTTCGACGATGTCACGGTTGGTCTTGCTGTCGTCAACGATCAGAACGCGCTTGCCCTCCATCGCCTCCGGGGCGACCCGGCTGGGGACGGACCGCGCGCTGGACACCTCGAAGTCGCAGGTGAACCAGAATGTGGAACCCTGACCCTCGACGCTCCCCACGCCAATCTCGCCACGCATCATCTCGACGAGGCGCTTGCTGATGGAGAGGCCAAGGCCTGTGCCGCCATACTTGCGGCTGGTGGAACCATCCGCCTGGGTGAATGGCTGGAACAGCTTGCGGCAGGCGGAGTCCGAGAGGCCGATGCCGGTGTCGCTGACCTCAAAGCGCAGCCGAGCGCGTGCCGCCGATTGCTCGTCCACCATAACGCGCACGACGACCTCGCCATGCTCGGTGAACTTGAGGGCGTTGCCCGCGAGATTGAGCAACACCTGACGCAGCCGCACAGGATCGCCGCGCATCACCGCCGCTACCTCGGGCGCGACGAACGTCATCAGGCTGACGGACTTCTCCCTGGCGCGGGCCACCAAAATCTCGGCGACGTTCTCAACGACGAGCCGTGGCTCGAAGTCTATCGTCTCCAGCGTGAGCTTACCGGCTTCGATCTTCGAGAAATCGAGGATGTCGTTGATGATGTCGAGCAGGTTGTTGGCGGAGCTATGCACTATCTGCGCGTACTGGCGGGCCTCGCCGGTGATGGCGGTTCCCAGCATCAGCTCGCTCATGCCGATGATGCCGTTCATCGGGGTGCGGATCT
>DATEGV010000219.1:0-9139 GCA_035279925.1 Ktedonobacterales bacterium
GACGATCTATCTGGTCGTGTTCGCGGCAACTCTCGCGCACACGCAGCATCTCCGGGTAATCGGCCTCGCCACAGAAGCGCCGGAACGTCAGGCCGGGAATCGCCGGCGCGTTGTGGACCGGGATGGTCAGCGACTGGCTCATGGCGCGCTCCTATCTGGTCGTCACTGGTCGAGCGTCATCGTAGCATAGGAGCGGGCGCGCGGCGGCGAGGAAATCTGATAGGATGTGGCATGCCAGATCTAACTGACCGTATGGCAGCCGCAGCCACCACGTCCTATGAGGTGCAAGCCGATGAACCCAGACATCGAGGCGATTGAGGAGACGCTTGAGATTTTGAGCGATCCTGAATTGATGGCGGAGCTTTGGCAAAGCATCGAGGAAATTGAGTTGGGCGAGATCGAAGATTTGGACGATGTGCTTGCCAAGCTTGGCTGGATTGTCGCTGGCAGTTAGCCGCTCTGACAGGCACGTTGATGCTATGCTGACTCGAGCGAGCCACTCTCTGATGAAGTGAAGGGTTACTGGTCATGGGTCAAGCGTCCACCGTGCGCCCAACCGAAGAGGTTGCGAACTTCTTCGCGCAGGGACCGACTGTTGAAGAAATCGCCACATTCCGTCTCTCAGACACTTCTCGTGAGCGGTTGCGGGGGGTGCTTTATACGAACTCAGCGGGAACACTCACCGCTAGTGAGTCGGAAGAGTTGGATGAGATGGCGACGCTAAGTCGCATCATTATGCTTATTCGCTCACGGATAGCTAAGCCGGGAGCCGGCCCGGAGTGAGTGTGTGTGATTATCCGCGCTAACCTCCTCAGAGTGGGCCGATACCCGCTATCCTTATAGGTGGGGCCGCGCGGCGCGGTCTCATCACACGATCCGCGGACACATGACCAACAACGACCAATTTCTGCGCGCCTGCCGCCGCGAGCCGGTGGATGTGACGCCCGTCTGGTTCATGCGCCAGGCCGGACGCGCGCTGCCCGAGTATCGCGCCATCAAAGAACATCACTCGCTCTTGGAGATCACGCGCCAGCCGGAGCTCTGCGCCCAGGTGACGGTCCAGCCGGTGCGGCGGCTGGGGGTGGACGCGGCGATCCTCTACGCCGATATCATGTCGCCGCTGGTCGCGGTCGGCGTCAATCTCGATATTGTCGAGGGCAAGGGACCCGTCATCGCGCATCCTATCCAGCGCGACGCCGATGTGGCGGCGATCCGCCCGCTGGATGTCGAACGCGATATGCCGTATCTGGGTGAGACGATACGACAAGTGCGGACGGAGCTTGCCGCGACGGGAACGCCGCTGATCGGGTTCGCGGGCGCGCCCTTCACGCTGGCCAGCTATCTTATCGAAGGCAAGGCGACAAAGGATTTTCGGCGGACCCGCGCGATGATGACGGGGCGGCCTCGACTGTGGCGCGCGCTGATGGACAGGCTGGCGACGGTGGTCATCGGCTACGGGCGCGGGCAGATCGCGGCCGGCGTCCAGGCGTTCCAACTCTTCGATAGCTGGATCGGCAACGTCAGCCCACAGGAGTACGTCGTCTCCATCCAGCCATACGTGGCGCGCATCTTCCGCGAGCTACAGGGGCTGGGCGCGCCGCTCATCCACTTCGGCACGGGAACGAGCCTCTTGCTCGAACAGATGGCGGCGGCCGGTGGCGACGTGATCGGGCTGGACTGGCGCGTGCCGCTGGACGAGGGCTGGCGGCGTGTCGGCGGCCCGGGGCGTGTCGCCGTCCAGGGCAACCTCGATCCGGCGCTGCTGCTGGAGCCGTGGGAGACGGTGCGGGCCGGCGCGACGGACGTGCTGCGGCGCGCGGGCGGGCGTCCAGGCCACATCTTCAACCTTGGGCACGGCATCCTGCCCACGACGCCGGTGGAGACTATCGAGCGCCTGGTGGCGTTCGTACACGACTATCACGGAGAGGAAGCGGAGACGCTATGACCGCGAAGGGAACGCAGCCGACCGGAGTGCTGCTGATGGCGTACGGCACCCCGAACACGCCCGAGGAGATCGAGCCGTACTATACCGATATACGCGGCGGTCGCAAGCCCAGCGCGGAGCTATTAGCCGAGTTGACCGAGCGGTATGCGATGGTCGGTGGGCGCACGCCGCTGCTGGACATCTCGCGGGCGCAGGCGGACGGTTTACAGCGACTCCTGGACGCTGAGGAGCCGGGCGCGTATCGCGTGTACCTGGGCATGAAGCACTGGCATCCATATATCGCGGCGGCGATCCGGGAGATGCGCGCGGACGGGATCGAGCAGGCGCAAGCCATCGCGCTGGCCCCGCACTACTCGCGTATGAGCATTGGGCAGTATATCGAGCGCATCGAGGCGGCGGAGCGGACAATCGCGGCGGAGTCCGAGGCGCGCGCAGAGCCGGCGCCGGAGCCGATTCGCTTTACCTTCGTGGAGAGCTGGGCGATCGAGCCGGTGTTCCTGGAGGCGCTGGCCGGGCAGGCGCGCGCCGCCCTGCATGACAAGTTCTCCGCCGAGGAGCGCGCTGGCGTCTTCACGCTATTCACCGCGCACAGCCTGCCGCAACGCATCAAGACGTGGGATGACCCCTACGAACGCGAGTTGCTGGCGACCTCGCGCGGGGTGGCCGGCCTGCTGGGCCTCGCGGATGGACGCTGGGACTTCGCGTTTCAGAGCGCGGGCCGCACGTCGGAGCCGTGGCTGGGACCGGATATCCTGGACAAGATTCGCGAGCTTGTCGCGCGCGGCGAGCGGGCCATCCTTGTATGTCCTGTGGGATTCATCGCGGAGCATCTAGAGATCTTCTACGACATAGACGTGGAGGCGAAGCAGCTTGCCGGCGAGCTTGGTATCCACCTGGAGCGCATCGATATGCTGAATGCGACGCCGCCGCTGATCGAGTCGCTGGCGGCGGTGGTGCGCGGGCATTCAGCCTGAGCGCGGCCCAACCATCCTCCTCTCGTGTGACTCCGCGTCGCCTCCGCGTCGCCTCCGCGTCGCCTCTGTATGACTCTGTGCTATCCGTACCCGGCCCCTGGCAAGAAAGTCCCATTCCCCAAAATGTGACGTGATAGGCCATAACACCAGCGCCGTGTCACGCAACTACATCATCGAATGCGCCAAACGCCGGGGGCGATGAGGGGCGCGATGAGCCTGGGACGCCTTGTGGCGACGCCGGGCGAGGGACGCGAACGCATGGCCGCGCGGTTCGGCCAGGCCGGTTTCTGAGGGGGAAGGGCTACAGACACATGAAGGCGCTGAAGAGAGTACACATCGCAATTCTGGCGACGATCGTGGCTTTGCTGGCGGGCGGCACGCTCGCGTTCGCGAACGGGTTCATCGGGGGCAACGGCGCGAGCGACGGCGCGCATGGCGCTGTCGTGTCGAAGGACTCGGGGAAGGGCCAGACGAGCGCGGAGCCGACGAAGGGGACCGAGACGCAGCAACAGCAGCAGACGACGAGCTCAGAGCCGACGAAGGGCACGGAGCCGACCGCGACGACGGCGCCGTCGGTCTGGGCGGGCAAGATCGCCAAGGTTAATTGCGAGGGCGGCAGCTTGACGATCACGCTGGATAGCACCGGCGCCTCCGCGACGGCGACGCTGACGGGCAACACGCATTACAACGTCGGTTCGTGCGGCGCGTTGAAGCAGGGCGCGCATGTGACCGTCGAAGTGCAGTCGGGCAACGCCGTGAACGTGACGCAGGACGACAGCGGCTCCGGCGGCGGCACGGGTGGCGGCACGGGAGACTCCACACCCACGCCAGGCGCCAGCAAGTAGGAGCGCACGGTTCGCGCGGCGGCATGCCGCGCTGGAGCGAGTGAGAGGGCGGGGGGAATGATCCCCTCGCTCTTTCGCGCGTGTGATAGAATAGTACGAAATCCGAAAGTACCGCCCTTGACATCTTGCGTGGCCGGAGATATAATCACACCCTGCGGACATTTGCGCGAGACGCGGACAGACCGCGCGACACAGACCCGGTCAACCGGTTGAGAAGGCATTCCCCGTCGAGAGATATTCCCAGCGCGAGCCAGACAGTGAGACGCCCATCATCGCAGAACAAGAGATGATGGGCCGCTTGGCGCGCGCCGAGGATTTTCGGCGTTTGTCATCTATCCGAACGTCCCATGTGGTGGGGCAAGCGTGACCGGCCCGCGGCCGTATACGGTGTCACATCTAGCATACGGAATGGGCGTGCTGCACATGCGATATCCAGCGCCTTTGGCGTTCACCCACGGCCGAGCCGTTTTCCCATTCACTCCCGGTGAGAGTCCCGGCGGCCCCACGGCGGCGCGATCCAACCACACCGTGATCCCGTAACACGTAGCACAACCCACGGCGACCACTGGCGCATCCCATCCCCGATGTCGTGGAGAGGCCCAGTACGGCCACGTAAATCGGCGCTTCGTTCCCCTCAGGTATTGGGGGCGCGGCGCTCCCAGCCTG
Organism: Ktedonobacterales bacterium; assembly: GCA_035279925.1. GTDB lineage: Bacteria > Chloroflexota > Ktedonobacteria > Ktedonobacterales > JADMIN01 > DATEGV01. The sequence continues at coordinate 4,431 of DATEGV010000219.1, forward strand.
GCGAGTGATGGCTGGCAGACACGGAACGGCACAGCGAAGGGCGTTCCATCGTCACCAAGAAGTACCTGCGCGCGCGGCGCTCTCCCTGGCTCCGCGCGCGAGACACCAGCACAGGGACTGACGGCGCAGGCGACTGGCGAGAGGAGTTTATCACACATGGCTTTGAGCACGCCCGTCTCTCTCCCCGAGCGCGTGAGCTTTGCGCGGATTCCGGATATCCGCCCGATGCCCAGCCTCATTCAGGTCCAACTCGACTCGTTCGAGTGGTTCAAGCGCGAGGGATTGGTAGATCTCTTTAAGGAAATCTCGCCCATCGAGGACTTTACCAATAAGAACCTCAAACTGGAATTCATCATTCCCGATGAGCCGTTCGGCGAACCCAAGTATACGGAGGAGCAGTGCCGCGAGCGCGACGCGACCTACGCGGCGCCGCTCTACGTGAAGGCGCGCCTGACGTATAAGGAAACTGGCGAGATTCAGGAAAAAGACATCTTCATGGGTGACTTCCCTCTGATGACCACAGAGGGCACGTTCATTATTAACGGCGCCGAGCGCGTGGTGGTGAGCCAGCTCGTTCGCTCGCCGGGCGTCTACTATACCGCCGAGGAGGAGCCGACCACCGGACGGCAGCTCTTCGCCGCCAAGCTCATCCCGAACCGAGGCGCGTGGCTGGAGTTCGAGACCAGCAACAAGAATCTGCTCTCGGTCAAGATTGACCGCAAGCGCAAGATTCCGATCACGACGCTGCTGCGCGCGATGGGCGCCATCGGCGACCGCGACCGCGGTAAGCGCGAGACGACGCCGGACCTGCGCACCGACGAGGGCATCCTTAAGGCGTTCACGATGGTGGACGCGCAGGGCCGCGAGTATGTCAGCAACTTCCTGACGACGACGCTCGATAAGGACGCCGTCAAGTCGCCGGAGGAGGCGCTGCTCGAGGTCTACCGCAAGCTGCGTCCTGGCGACCCGGCGACGCTGGAGAACGCGCGCACGCTCGTCTTCAACCTGTTCTATCACGAGCGCCGCTACGATCTCGGCAACGTCGGCCGCTACAAGCTGAACCGCAAGCTGGATCTGGACATCCCGCAGACCATCCGCACGCTGACACAGGACGACGTGATCGCCATCCTGCGCCGCATGGTGGACCTGGACGAGGGACGCGGCAAGAAAGACGACATTGACCACCTGGGCAACCGCCGAGTGCGCAGCGTCGGCGAGCTGATTCAGACGCAGTTCCGCGTCGGCCTGCTCCGTATGGAGCGCGTCGTCAAGGAGCGCATGGCGATCATCCAGGATCCGTCGCAGGCGTCGCCCAACCAGCTCATCAACATCCGGCCAGTCGTGGCCGCGATGAAAGAGTTCTTCGGCGGCAGCCAGCTCTCGCAGTTCATGGACCAGACGAACCCGCTGGCCGAGATCGGCCACAAGCGGCGCCTCTCCGCGCTGGGCCCCGGCGGCCTCTCGCGCGAGCGCGCCGGATTCGACGTGCGCGACGTCCACCAGTCGCACTATGGGCGCATCTGCCCCATCGAGACGCCGGAAGGTCCGAACATCGGCCTGATCGGCAACATGGCGACCTTCGGCCAGATCAACCCGTACGGCTTCATCGAGACGCCGTATCGCAAGGTCTATCACACGATGCCCGCGGACGATCCCCGGCTCGTCGGGCGCATTCTCGCGCGCGACCTGCTGGACGGCGGCGACAAGGCGCTCGCCACCCGCGACACGGTGGTGGACGAGACGCTGGCGGGAACGCTGGCGACGCGCGGGCAGGAGCAGGTGGCGATCCGACCGTGGGTCTCGACGGAGGTGGATTACCTGACCGCCGACGACGAGGAACGCTACGTCATCGCGCAGGCGAACGTGCCGCTGGACGAGGAGGGCCACTTCCACAGTGACCGCATCCTGGCCCGGCACAACGGCGACTTCGTGCAGGAGAGCGCCGCGCATGTGGACTATATGGACGTCGCGCCGAAGCAGACGGTAAGCGTCGCGGCGGCGTTGATTCCGTTCCTGGAGCACGACGACGTGAACCGCGCGCTGATGGGCGCGAACATGCAGCGGCAGGCGGTCCCACTGCTGCGGCCGCAGTCGCCGGTGGTAGGCACGGGCATCGAGCGGCAGGTGGCGATTGATTCGGGCCAGGTGGTCGTGGCGGAGGCGGACGGCGAGGTCGTCAGCGCGACGGCGCGGCAGATCACGGTGCTGGATGACGACGGCGTGGAACATACGCACAAGCTGCGCAAGTTCATCCGCTCGAACCAGGGCACGTGCATCAACCAGCGGCCCATCGTCACCAAGGGCGACCGCGTCACACGCGGGCAGGCGTTGGCCGATAGCTCCGCGACGGAGAACGGCGAGCTGGCACTGGGCCAGAACATCCTGGTGGCGTTTATGAGCTGGGAGGGCGGCAACTTCGAGGACGCCATCCTCATCAGCGAGCGCATCGTGCGTGAGGACCTGTTCACGAGCATCCACATCGAGAAGCACGAAGTGGAGGCGCGCGACACGAAGCTCGGCCCGGAGGAGATCACCCGCGACATCCCGAACGTCGGCGAGGAGGGGCTGCGCAATCTTGACGAGCGCGGCATCATCTACGTCGGCGCGGAGGTCGGCCCAGGCGACATCCTGGTGGGCAAGATCACCCCGAAGGGCGAGACCGAGCTGACGGCTGAGGAGAAGCTCTTGCGGGCGATCTTCGGTGAGAAGGCGCGCGAGGTGAAAGACACGTCGCTGCGGGTGCCGCACGGCGAGAAGGGCAAGGTCGTCGAGGTCAAGGTCTTCTCGCGTGAGGCCGGCGATGAGTTGCCGCCGGGCGTCAATCAGCTTGTGCGCGTTTCCATCGCGCAGAAGCGCAAGATCGGCGCGGGCGACAAGATGGCCGGACGCCACGGGAACAAGGGCGTCATCAGCCGCGTCTTGCCGATGGAGGATATGCCGTTCCTGGCGGATGGCACGCCGGTGGATATCATTCTGAATCCGCTGGGCGTCCCGCACCGCATGAACATCGGGCAGATCATGGAGACGCACCTCGGCTGGGCGGCTGAGAAGCTGGGGATGAAGGTTGCTTCGCCCGTCTTCGATGGCGCCAGTGAGGAGGACATCGAGAAGCTGCTCGATCGCGCGGGTCTGCCGACGAGCGGCAAGGCGATGCTCTACGACGGGCGCACCGGCGACTCCTTTGACACGCCGGTGACGGTTGGCTACATCTACATGTTGAAGCTGGCCCACCTGGTTGAGGACAAGGTTCACGCGCGCTCGACCGGCCCATACAGCCTCATCACGCAGCAGCCGTTGGGCGGCAAGGCGCAGTTCGGCGGCCAGCGGTTCGGTGAGATGGAGGTGTGGGCGCTTGAAGCGTACGGCGCCTCGAACATCTTGCAGGAGATCTTGACCGTCAAGTCGGATGACGTGGTGGGTCGCGTGAAGACCTACGAGGCGATCGTCAAGGGTGAAAGCATCATGGAGCCGGGCGTGCCCGAATCCTTCAAGGTGCTTGTGAAAGAGCTGCAGAGTCTGGGCATCAATGTCGAGGTGCTCAACGAGGACGAGCAGAAGATTCAGTTCGTCGAGGACACCGGCGGCGACGTGATGCCGGAGCTGGGAATCAACCTCAGCGGCTTCGAGAACGAATAAGGGTTTTCGGCGAACCCCCCGACTCCCTTCCCGCGCGAGTGGGGAGGGAGAGACGTTGGAAGGTCATGAACAGCATGCTCGAAGTGAATGATTTCGACGCCATCCGCATCAGCCTGGCCAGCCCGGAGCAGATCCGCTCGTGGAGCTATGGCGAGGTGACCAAGCCGGAGACGATCAATTACCGCACCCTCAAGCCTGAGAAGGACGGCCTGTTCTGCGAGCGCATCTTCGGTCCGACGAAGGACTGGGAGTGCTACTGCGGCAAGTACAAGCGCGTGCGCTTCAAGGGCATCGTGTGCGACAAATGCGGCGTGGAGGTGGCGCGCTCGAAGGTGCGCCGCGAGCGCATGGGGCATATCGAGCTGGCGTCGCCGGTGAGCCATATCTGGTACTTCAAAGGCACGCCCAGCCGCATCGGTCTCTTGCTCGATCTCTCGCCGCGCAACCTGGAGCGCATCCTGTACTTCGCGCTGTACGTTGTCACGGGCGTGGACGACGAGGCGCGGGCAAACGCCATCGCCAGCATCGAAGAGAGCATCGCGCAGCAGCTCCAGAACGCGGAGCATGACGTGACGACGGGCATCCAGCAGAACCAGGCGCGGCGCGACGAGCGCATCGCGGAGCTGGAGCGCGCGCTCGAGGAGCAGCGTGAGCAGAACGAGTTGAACCGCTCGGCGCAGTTGCAGGAGGCGCGCGACGCCGAGAAGACGCTGCGCTCGACGCTGAAGGAGAACCTGGGCAAGGTCCTGATGGAGGACGTTGTCTACCAGCAGACCGGCGAGCTTATCGCGCGCCAGGGCGAGGTAGCGGACGCGACCCATCTCGAAAAGCTGGATAAGATCGCCCAGGAGCACCGCGACCTGATCGTGGAGTCGGCGCGCAAAGAGTTGGATTCGCAGCGTTCGGAGACGGAGCGCAACATCGAGCGCGCCCAGAACGACGCCGAGTACGCCATCACCAAGCTGCAGGACGATCTCGTGACCAAGTCAAACGAGATCCGCGCCAACACCGAGACGCAGCGCCGCGACCTTGAGGCGCTGAAGAAGAACGACCTGCTGCCGGAGGCGACGTAT
>DATEGV010000220.1:0-5365 GCA_035279925.1 Ktedonobacterales bacterium
TCGCCATCAGGTCGAGATCGTCGCGCCAGCGGTGGTAGTGATCGCAGGCGACGTCGCCCGTGGCGCCGCCGGCAATCGCGCCCGGCGTATGGGCGAACCGATCCCAGACGGATTCACCTTTGCCGTCTTCGCTGGCGGCGCCCTCGATCTGGTACGCCGAGGTGGCCGCGCCCCACGCGAAGTCCGCCGGAAAGCCCGTCGCAGGCGTCTCCGGCCGTTGTGGCGGTTCGTTGTTGTCCATGCGTCCGCGCCTCCTGGCTGCCCGACTGCCTATGCGACGGCGTGACCTGACGCGAATGGCCGAGATTGGCCGAGATTGGCCCGGCGTCCTGTGGCAGAATCTCCTATCAGAATACGGTACCGGGCGGCGTCTATGCTATACTTTTTATCTGAAATCGGGATATGGTCGCCTACGTCTCGCGCGGTCAAAAGGAGGTACTGCCCATGCCTGGTCGCAGTCAGCGGTCGCAACGGTGGGATGATGAGGATGTGTACGGGGAGGATAGCGCCTACGGCAGCCAGGACGATGATCGCTACGGCGGGCTGGACGCCGGCGACGGACGGGAGGAGTACTACGACGGCGACGACGGCGACGACGAGCGCGGCTTAGTGCTTCAGTCTGAGCATTCCCTCGTCGGCGTCTCGAACACCGTCACCCATCATGGCGTGCCGCTGCTCTCGTATACGCGCACGATGAACCGCTTCTATACGAACCGCAAACAGCGCCTGAGCCTCGGCCGGTTCAAATGTGAAGTCTGTGGCGAGCGTATCCGCTTCTGGGCGTGGCAAACGACGACCGGCACGCGAACGCATGACGGCTGCTACGAGCGCCTCGCATGGACGTGGACGAGCCTCTACGCGCAGCAACAGCGCCTGGCCGCCGAGGGTCGGCTCGACTAAAGACCGCCGCTCAACTGCCCTCCGCGTCTTCCGGCGCGGACACGTTTCGTGGTATACTGTGCGCCGTCCGCGCGGTCGGACTGTACGCCACCATATCCTTCTCCCGTGGCCTGATGTGGCGAGCGACCGCCCGGCAATTTCGCCACACTGCGAGGCCCAAACGCATGTTTAGTAAGATACTCATCGCCAATCGTGGCGAGATCGCCCTGCGCGTGATTCGCGCCTGCCGTGAGATGGGCATTGAGACCGTCATCGCGTACTCGGAGGCCGACCGCGACTCCCTGCCTGTGAAGGTCGCCGACAAGCGCATCTGCATCGGGCCGCCGCAGAGCAGCAAGAGCTACCTGCACATCCCGAACCTCATCAGCGCCGCCATGCTCACCGGCTGCGAGGCGATCCATCCCGGCTATGGGTTCCTCTCCGAGAATCCAAGCTTCGCCGAAATGTGCGCCGACTGCGGCATCGTTTTCATCGGCCCGCCGCCCGCCGCGATGGTGCAGATGGGCGACAAAGTGCAGGCGCGCATCGCGATGGCGCGCGCCGGTCTGCCGATGCTGCCCGGCACGGATGTGCTGCGCTCGCTCGGCGAGGGCGAAGAAGCGGCGGCCCGTATCGGCTTCCCGCTCATGCTGAAAGCGGCTGCCGGCGGTGGCGGTCGTGGCATTCGCCTGGTGCGGCGGCCGGAGGAGTTCGCGCACGTCTTCACGACGGCGCAGAGCGAGGTGCGCGAGGCGTTCCACGACGACGGCCTCTACGTGGAGAAATACCTGGGGCGAGCCAAACACGTCGAGATGCAGATTCTCTGCGACAACTACGGCAATGGCGTCTATCTGGGCGAACGCAACTGCTCCGTGCAGCGCCGCCACCAGAAGCTGCTCGAGGAATCGCCCAGCCCCGGCCTGCCGGAGAGCGTGCGCCGCGAGATGGGGCAGCGCGCGATTGAGGCCGTGCTCGCCATCGGCTATCGGGGCGTCGGCACGCTGGAGTTCCTGGTGGACGAGGACAACCACTACTACTTCATGGAGATGAACACGCGCCTCCAGGTCGAGCACCCGGTCACGGAGATGGTCACCGGCATTGACCTCGTGCAGGCGCAGTTGCGCGTCGCGGCGGGCGAACACCTCTCCATTCGCCAGGAAGATATCCAGCCGCGGGGACACGCCATCGAGTTTCGCGTCACGGCGGAGGATCCCCGTCTGGACTTCCGCCCGCAGACCGGCACGATTGAGGACTACTATCCGTCCGGTGGTCCCAATGTGCGGGTGGATTCACACCTGTATCGCGGCTATGAAGTGCCGCCCCACTACGATTCACTGCTGGCGAAACTGATCGTCTGGGCGCCTTCGCGGGACGAAGCCATCGCTCGCGGCAAACGCGCGCTCAACGAGTTCGTCATCGAGGGCGTGCCGACGACGATACCGTTCCATCTCCAACTCTTGGAAGATGACACGTTTCTGCGCGGCGACACATACACCAACTATCTGACCGAACATGGCTCCAAGCTGGTGGCCAGCGCCGTCTAGCGTGAGGGCCGATGACGACGATGTCAATGGGAGACTGTGCGGGGGCCGACGCCGGCCCTCGATTCCGTAAGGGGGAGCGCGGATGAGTAAGCGGGTGGTAGTGACCGGCATTGGACTGGTCTCCGCCGTTGGGAACGACACGCCGACCACCTGGCAGGCGCTACTGGCTGGACAATCGGGCGTCGGGCCGATTACGCGGTTCGACGCAAGCGACCAGGAGGTGCGCATCGCCGCCGAGCTCAAGGGGTTCGATCCCGCACCGTATCTGGAACGCAAAGAGATCCGGCGCAATGATCCGTTCGTTCACTATGCGATGGCGGCGACCCGCCAGGCGATGGACGACGCGCGCTTTACCGTCACGGAAGAGAACGCGGACGATGTGGGAGTCATCATCGGCTCTGGCATCGGCGGCCTCGTCTCCTGCCACGACCAGTTCAAGGTGCTTTTCGAACGTGGGCCGAGCCGTGTCAGCCCCTTCTTCATCACGATGTTTATCACCGACATCGCCGCCGGTTTCATCTCAATGGCCATCGGGGCGCGCGGGCCGAACTTCGCCACGGTCTCCGCCTGCGCGACCAGCGCCAACGCCATCGGCGAAGCGGCGGAGATGATCAAGCGTGGCGACGCCGTCGCGATGATCGCCGGGGGCAGCGAGTGCGCCATTACGCCGATGGGCATCGCCTCGTTCGCCTCGATGCACGCGCTCTCACGCCGCAACGATGACCCCGCTGGGGCCAGTCGCCCGTTCGACGCCGAACGGGATGGCTTCGTGATGGGCGAGGGCGCGGGGGTGCTCGTGTTGGAGGATGAAGAATACGCGCGCAAACGCGGCGCGCACATCTACGCGGAGCTCGCCAGCTACGCCTCCACGGCGGACGCGCACCACATCACCGAACCGGCTCCAGAGGGCGCGGGCCTCGCGCGGGCCATCGCGCGCTGCCTCGTCAAGGGCGGCATCGCGCCGGCTGAGGTGGACTACATCAATGCGCACGGCACCTCGACGGCGTACAACGACCGCAACGAAACGGCGGCGATCAAGACCGCCCTTGGCGCATGCGCGGGCGCAGTCGCGATCAGCTCCACTAAGTCTATGATCGGGCATACGCTCGGCGCGGCCGGTGGCATCGAGGCGGGGGTCGCGGCGCTGGCGGTCTATCACAACGCCATCCCGCCGACGATCAATCTGACCCATCCGGACCCGGAGTGTGATCTCGACTACGTGCCGTTGCGAGCGCGGGAAACGAAAGTCACCGTCGCGCTCTCGAACTCGATGGGATTCGGTGGACATAACGCCGTGCTCGCCATGCGCAAGTACAATGGATAAACGCGCTAGCTAACTCACGGCGGTTGGGCGCGTGTGGGCGGAAGGGGGCTGTGTTACGGAACGGCAATTGCTAGTGACACGTATCAAGGCGCTGGCGGAGGCGCTGGAAGATAGCGACGTGTCCGAACTGGATCTCAGCGAAGGCGGGACGCGCATTCTGCTGCGCAAGCGTGTAGAGCCGGCGCCCGTCGTCACGCCGAGATCACATGGGCCACGCCCGGCTCGCGCGCCTCGCGTCCGTTCGGCCAGCGCCGTCGGCCCTGCGGCGGCGCCGGACCCTGGCATCGCCATCGTCGCGCCATTGACGGGAGTGTTTTACATCTCGCCTTCGCCTAACTCGGCCGCCTTCGTCACCGTCGGTGAACCCGTCCAGGCGGGCCAGGTCGCCTGCATCGTCGAGGCGATGAAGGTCTTCAACGAAATCAAGGCGGAGGTCAGCGGCGTGGTGACGGCGGTGCTCCCAAAGAATGGACAGCTTGTGCAGAAAGGTGACGCGTTGATTCGTGTCAAGCCTGTGTGATAGCCCGCCGCCGGTCTCGGAGCAAGCGCCGGAGAGCGGCGCCACTGCCCGTCAACGGTGGATGACGGAAGCCCGGAGCACGACTCAGCGCGCTTGGTGGTTCCTGCGCACACGCCGCGGACAACTGACGCTCGCATGGGCGCTTGTCCTCGTGTTGATGGCCATCCAGGCTGAGCAGGTCGGCCTCCACATGCTGAACCGCTATGCGACGTTTCACGCTGACGCCTTCGACCTCGGCAACATGGATCAGGCCGTGTGGAACACCCTGCACGGTCATCCCTTCCGCTTCACCAACCGCGCCGAGGACTGGTACGGCCCCCCAACACGGCTGGGCATTCACGTCGAGCCGATCATCCTGCTGATCGCTCCCTTGTACCTCATCCACGCCGGCCCAGAGACGCTGATCCTGCTGCAAACCGTTGCCCTCGCCCTCGGCGCGATCCCGCTCTTTCTCCTGTCACTCCGCCGCCTGCCCGACCTGCCCCTCGTCGGCGTCGCCTTCGTCGCCGCCTATCTGCTCGCGCCGGAACTGCTCGGTTCGGCCATGTGGGACTTCCACCCCGTCGCGCTCGCCACGCCGCTCCTGCTCGTCGCCCTCTGGGCAATGGACGCGCGGCGCTATCGCTGGTTCATCGTCGCGGGCGTCCTCGCGTCGTTTACCAAAGAGGATGTCGCGCTCGCGCTCATTCCGCTCGGCCTCTATATCGCGTTCGCACAGCGCAAACGCGTGCTCGGCCTCGGCACGGTCGCGCTCTCCATTGCCTGGGTCTACCTGTGTTTCGGGCTGATCCTCCCCCACTTCAATGGCGGGGCCACCGGTGGCAGCAACTACTGGTATCGCTACGCCTGGCTGGGGCGCTCGGCGAAGGCCGCGGCGGCCAACGCGCTGACCCATCCGTGGATTCCCATCACCTACGTCCTGGGTGACGGCGCGCACCGCGTCTACTTATTCACGCTCGGCGCGACGGGTGGCGGTTTCGGCCTCTTCGCGCCCGGCCTGTGGATCTCCGCGTTGCCGGAGATCGCGGTCAATACGCTCAGCTCGCACGCGGAACAATACAGCGGGTTCTTTCAATATAACGCCGTCAGTCTGCCGTT
>DATEGV010000221.1:0-6897 GCA_035279925.1 Ktedonobacterales bacterium
CGCCTTGAAGATGTCGGGCTGGTTATCGGCGGAGCATTCCAGAACGTCACCGGAAGCCGTCACCAGCGTCAACCCCTCCACCTGCGTGGCCAGCGTGCCGAAGCCGACGCCGGTCCCGTGCGTGCCGGTGCTGATGGCCCCGGCGATGCTCTGCACGTCTATATCGCCGAGATTCTCCTGCGCCAGCCCGCGCTTCAGCAGGTCATTGCCCAACGCCTTGAGCACCGTGCCGCCGCGCACGCGCACCGTCCGCCGCTCCTCATCCACGGCGACGATCCCCTGCATGCCGTCCAGCGTCATCAGCGCGTCGTCCGTCTGCGCGAGCGGCGTAAACGAATGGCCCGAGCCGACCACGCGCACGTGGCGATCTTCGCGCCCATACGCGCCGATCATGCGCGCTAGCTCACCGAGGCTGCCCGGCCGTGCAAACTCGCGCGGCGCCGCCCGCACCGAACCGGACCAGTTGCGCCAGCGTTTCGTGTGGGTCGTTGTGGTCATGACCATACCCTTTGTTGGGCGCCGTGGGCTAATGCCTGGCGAATGAATTCGCGGCTAGATGGCCTCGCTCCGCTCCGCCACAAAACCCGCCTGCGCGGGTTCAGGTCCGAGTCCGCGGAGGCGGACTTTGCGGCCGCAGGCCATCCAGGCGCGGTTTCAACCGCCGGCCACTCGCTCAGAGAAAACATTGGCCTTCGCCACGATAGGTCGCCGCCTGGCCGATCACCTCGCCTCCGGAGATCAGCAGGAGTTCGTTGAAACGCTCGCAGAGTTCGCCCGCTTTGGCGTGTCGCAGCAGGATGGGATCGCCCAAGCCGAGGCGCTCCCGACCGGCGTAGTGGATCGGCGTCTGCACCTCGCCGGCGCCCTCCAGCGCGTCCAGTCGCGCGCCAGCCGGCAGGTATGGCTTGGGTAGCCGGTCCGCGCCGGGAGCGCCGGAGGCGACGTAGCCGCCGCCGAGGCAGGTGTAGATCGTCGGCGACGCCTGGCGCACGATCTCGATGGCGAAGCCTGCCGCCGGCTGGTAGCGAAAGTCGCGGTAGTTATCGAAGAGACCTGGGCTGTAGAAGCCGGAGCCGACCGTGATCTCCGTCACGATGGACTCCGCGCCGGTGGTGCGCATACTGCCCGTGCCACCGCCATTCACGAAGCGCGGTTCCGCCCCGAGCGAGCGCGCCAGCTCCACCAGCGCGGCGCGTCGCTGGGACACCTCGCGCGCCGAACGACCCTTCAGCACGCCTACGACCGTGTTCTTCAGCGGATGACCCGGATAGTTATCGCCCAACCCCGCAATCTGCGCCTCGTAGCCCATGATTCCATCCAGCCAGACCTGCTTGGAGGCGACGATACGCTCGATGACGGGCCGCGCCTGCTCCGGCGTCCGCAGCGGCGAGCGCCACGCGCCGAAATGCAGCCCCGGCAGCCGCGCGGCCATATCGCTATCCAGGCAGAGCGGCAGGCGCACCTCGTGCTGCGCGGCGACGCGCTCGATCTGCTCGACCTGCGCCACGCTGTCCACCATCAGCGTGATGCGCGCTCCATCGGCGGTGGACCGCGCGACGGCGGCGATGTCGGCGGCGTGCCAGCAGGGATAGCCGATGAGCAGGTCGTCGAAGCCGAGCGTGGCGAGATAGGCGGCCTCGCGCGCGGTGAAGCACATGACGCCCTGGATAGCAGGGTCCGCCGCGAGGATACGGCGCAGCAGCGTGACGCAGCGCACCGACTTCGAGGCCACGCGGATGCGCTTGCCGTTCGCCCGGCCGACGACCGCCCGCACGTTCTGGTCAAGCAGGTCGAGGTCCACAAAGGCGCAGGGCATCGTGCGGCCCATCAGCGCGCGGCGATAGAATGCGTAGCTGAACGCTTCCGGCTCGGGCGCCCGCTGGTGGATCTGGCTCATCGCATCCCGCGCGGGACTGGCCGGTATCGTCGGGCTGCGCGGTTGTTCGGTGGCCATACGCGCCTCGCTTTCCGCGGTGTCTCGGCTGGTTACGGCTCCCCCTCTCCTGTGGGAGAGGGGGCCGGGGGGTGAGGTGATGAACGCATACTGCCACGCCAGGCGCGCGCCGTCAACGAGGCGTCGGGTTGACGCTCCCCTGCGCGCTTCGCCATACTCTGCGCGGCGACTCCCGAGTGACCGGAGCGTGTCTCGTGTGGAGATCGGAGCGCGGCGATGGGGTGGATGGCATGACACAGTCCGCACAGAACCGGTACGACGCGGTGGTCGTCGGCGCCGGACCCAATGGCCTGGCCGCGGCCATCACACTGGCGCGCGCCGGGCAGTCCGTCGTCGTCTACGAGGCGGAGGAGACCGTCGGGGGTGGGGCGCGGACCAAAGAGCTCACCCTGCCCGGCTTCCGACACGATGTCTGCTCGGCGATTCACCCGCTGGGACTCGGCTCGCCGTTCTTCCAGTCACTCGCGCTGGATATTGACTGGATCCACCCACCACTGCCGCTGGCGCACCCACTCCCAGACGGGACGGCCGCCGTGCTGTACCGCTCGCTCTCGTCCACCGCACAGGGCCTCGGCGCGGACGGGCGCGCGTGGCGCCGGCTCGTGGGGCCGCTGATCGCCGGTTGGGAGGAGATGGCCCCTGGCCTGCTGGGTCCGCTGCGGCCGCTGTGGCAGGCGCGCCACCCATTGACCTCACTGAAAATGCTGCGCTTCGGCGTCGCCGCGATCCAGCCGGCGGCGGAACTGGCGAGCCGGCGCTTTCAGGGGGAGAGGGCTCGCGCGCTCTTCGCCGGGATGTCCGCGCACTCGATGTTGCCGTTGGAGCGGCCCATGAGCGCGGCGTTCGGGTTGATGCTTGGCACGCTCGGCCAGGTCGTCGGCTGGCCGTTCCCACGCGGCGGCTCGCAGATCATTGCGGACGCGCTGGCGGCATATCTGCGCTCGCTCGGCGGCGAGATCGTGACCGGCGTTCCCATCACGTCTCTCGCGGAGTTGCCTCCGGCGCGCGCTGTCCTCTGCGACCTGACACCGCGCCAACTGCTCGCGCTGGCCAGCGACCGGCTGCCGGCGGGGTATCGCGCCGCGCTGCAACGCTACCGTTACGGTCCCGGCGTCTTCAAGTTGGACCTCGCGCTGGACGGTCCGATACCCTGGACGGCGGAGGAGTGTCGTGGCGCGGGAACCGTCCACGTGGGCGGGCCGCTGCCGGAGATCGCGGCGCCCGAGCGCGCGGTGTGGCGAGGGGTCGCCCCCGAGCGCCCATTCGTGCTCGTCGCGCAGCAGAGCCTCTTCGATCCGACCCGCGCGCCAGTGGGAAAGCAGACCGTCTGGGCGTACTGCCACGTGCCCAGCGGCAGCCAGGAGGATATGACGGCGCGCATCGAGGCGCAGATCGAGCGGTTCGCCCCAGGGTTCCGCGATCGCATCCTCGCGCGGCACACGATGACCGCCGTAGAGATGGAGCGGTACAACCCGAATTACGTCGGCGGCGACATCAACGGCGGCGTACAGGACCTACGGCAGCAGTTTACACGCCCCGTCGCGCGGCCCAACCCCTATCGCACACCGATCCCCGGCCTGTACATCTGCTCCTCGGCTACGCCACCCGGCGGCGGCGTCCACGGCATGTGCGGCTACTTCGCCGGGCAAACGGCCCTGCGGGATGGGTGGTAGGGCACGGATTATCTCAACGGACGGATAGGGTACGGTTCACACAGAGCTAAAGGGAGTGAGAACGGAGTCACACAGAGTTGTAGAGGCCGAGTGAAGTTTGAGGGTGAACAGCGAGCGCTGTCTGCGGTATTCTGCCGGCATTGTCTGTGGCGTCACGCAGCGGATACCGACGACGGTCATGAAACTCTGTGTGACTCTGTGTGACTCTGCGTCACCCGTCCTTTGCCCCGCTATCCGAAGCTGCTATAGTGGGGCTACCAGCCATTGTCACCGGCGGCGTCGCTGGCGTCTTGGTCGGGGTCTATTCAGCAAATGGAGGCGCGCCATGGCAGAGAAGACGATGCAGATGTGGGATCTCTGGATACCGGATGTCGCCGCTGTCGGCGTCTCGTTCGCGCGCGGGCGACTGGACGCGACGGACGTGCTGCTGGTCCACGCCGCGCCGGAGAAGCTGACCGTGGAGGTGCTCGACGACCACGGCGCGCTCGTCGCGAAGGGCCAGGATCTGCCGCGCACGCTCAGCTCGCCCATCGCGCGGTTGCGGCGGCAGGGCGCGCGCGTCACACGGGAGGACTGCTGGCCGACGGACTCCGACCTTGGCACGCCGGTCATCTTGCCGGGTGGCGAGGTGGGCATCCTCAAAGCCTGGTGGAACGCCGACGACCATTCGGAGTGGCGCTGGAACATCGAGCTGTACAACCACCGCTAGCCACTGGCAAGAGGCGCCCAGGCGGCGGCAGGGCCTTTCGGGCCAACTCGACCGTGCGCCGGCCCGGCGGTTTCCAGTCCGCGCAGGCGGACTTCGTGGCCGAAGGCCCTCCAGGCGCGACTTCAGTCACCGACCGCTCGCCGCCGTGGCGCCGGCCATTAAGCGGAACAATCCGTCATAGCCGCGCAGCCCAGGAGCATAAACACTACAGCGGGTTGTGAGTGTGGAAGGAGTGGGACATGGACGACGGCGACATCACCCTCTACGGCACGCTCTGGTGCGGTGACTGCAAGCGCGCCAAGAAGTTCTTTGGCGAGCAGCGCGTCCACTACACCTTCGTGGACATTGATGTGGACCCGGAAGGGCTTGCCGTCGTCGAACGCGCCAACAACGGCAAGCACATCATCCCCACCATCGTCTTCGGCGACGGCTCCGCCCTCATCGAGCCATCCAACGCGGAGCTCGCCGCGAAGCTTGGCCTGCAATCCGTCGCCAGGTGCAACTTCTACGATCTCATCGTAGTCGGCAGCGGCCCGGCCGGGCTGACCGCCGCGCTCTACGCCGCGCGCGAGGGCATCGAGACATTGGTGATCGAGCGGGGCGGCATCGGCGGGCAGGCGGGCGTCACCGAGCGGCTGGACAACTTCCCTGGCTTCCCAGAGGGAGTCTCCGGCGCGGAATTCGCGGACCGCTTACGTCAGCAGGCGGAGCGCTTCGGCGTGGAGATCCTCGCCGCGCAGGAGGTGACGGGCCTCGACGCCGACGGCATGTATCGCGTGGTGCGGACGGCGGACGGCGCCGAGTACCGCGCCTGGTCCGTCCTGCTCGCGCTCGGCTCGACGTACCGGCGGCTGGGCATCCCCGGCGAGGAGGACTTCATCGGCGCGGGCGTCCATTTCTGCGCGACCTGTGACGGCGCGTTCTACCGCGACAAAGATGTGCTCGTCATCGGCGGTGGCAACTCGGCGGGCGAGGAGGGCCTCTTCCTCACGAAGTTCGCCCGCACGGTCACGATCCTGACGCGCGGCGACCACCTGAGCGCCAGCAAGGTCGTCGTCGAGAAGGTGCAGGAGAACCCGAAGATGGCGATCGTTCCCAATACGACGCCGATCGCGTTTCGTGGCGACAAGAAGCTGCGCGCTGTCCTCGTGCGCGATACCCAAACGGGCGAGGAGCGCGAGTTGACACCCGAAGGTGTCTTCGTCTTCATCGGCCTCACGCCCAACACGGAGATCGTTCGTGAGCAGGTGACGCTGGACGCGCAGGGCTTCATCATCGCGGATATGGCGCTGCAAACGAGCATGCCAGGCGTCTTCGCGGCGGGCGATTGTCGGGCGGGTAGCACGAAACAGGCGGCCTCGGCGGCGGGCGAGGGCGCGGCGGCGGCGCTGGCGATCCGGCGCTACATCGAGCCGCTGGCCAGCGGGATGCCAGAGCGGGAAAGCGTGCGCGAGCGGGCAACTATCACGGCGACCGCGATATGAGGAAGCCGATCCTTCGTCTAGGGCAGAGGAGCAAACGACGGATTGACGACACGGAAGCCCTCGGCTGAAGCGATCGCGCCGAGACGCGCGTCGGCCGTAATAAAGACGAGTTCGTCGGAGAGACCTGTTGCGGCGGCGAGAGCACACGCAAGTTGAATTGCGTCGAGACTGCGAAGAGGAGACGGTTGCGCTTGCCAGTATTGATTGCAAAGATCCGACGCCAGAGCAAAAATGGGCGGTGTGACTGGGACCAGCCGATACAGAGGATTGGCGCGCGCAGGATCGCTGAGCGCGATGTGGCGCTCGAAGCGATGAATCATTGCGTCAACCCAGGAATGATGTAATCCGCCGGTCCGACCGATCCGGCGCAGTGCGGCGACCACCTCGACTTGGGCCAGCTGCGATAGGAAAAGTGGCGGATGGACGCGAGTCTCGCAGATCGCCTGTACCCAGGCTGTTCCAGGCTCCCGGTGGTAACGTTTGATGATTGCGCTACTATCGAAGAAGTATGCTGGCACTCGCTCACCCTATTGCCCGCATGCTCATGCGAGCGGGCTACTCGCCGCGATCATCGTCTACCGCCCTGGACGCCAGCTCATCAATGAGCGCCCCTCCCCGCTGGCGGTCCATCTCATCCCACACTCGTTCGATGTTCTGCCGACCATGTTCGAGTTCCGCATTCTCGGCCTCTGACAGTGGCAGTTCTGGCGCGTCGAGATGCGGATTTACACGCCTAACGTCCTCTGCGGCCTGAAGGATGAGCGCCTCCAAGCGCGGATCGTGCTTCTTATTGAGCGCCATTTGCCCCTCCGGTACCCGTTCGCGCCATTCCTCAGATGCGGCACGCGAGTTTGGTTCGCGGCGCGTTCACCGTCCAACATCATAGTACGCTATTGTGTGATGGGGCGGCGCTGGCGATCCGGCGCTACATCGAGCCGCTGGCCAGCGGGATGCCAGTGCGGGAAAGCGTGCGCGAGCGAGCCGAGGTCGGCGTGATGCGGGTGTAGTAGAAAGCCACTGCGCCGTCCGGCCCACCGCGAGGCGCGGAGATCGTGCAGCCGTACATCGAGGCGGGAG
>DATEGV010000222.1:0-7643 GCA_035279925.1 Ktedonobacterales bacterium
GAGATACTGATCGGCGATGTCGAGATGCTCGTCACGCAGGAGGACGCGGACGTTCAGTTTGCCGGTTTCCTGGGCAAGCTTCCCCACCACCGCGAGGCCGGCGACCACATCCGGGCACCAATCCTCGGCCAGCGTCAGCACGTTCAGCGGCGCGGGCAGCCCCGCGAAGAACGCGCGCTCCGCCGGGGGAATCACCACCCCCGCCTCGCTCTGCTCCAGGTTCTCACGGTTCTGGCGCATCTGCGCTTTGAACTGGTCAATCGTCATTCCCGACTCGAATACCGCACGTGATATGGCCATGTGCGCCTTCCTCTATCGCGCGACGCTTCCGTGTCGCGGCGATTATTCGCTTCATATTGTGAAGCATCCCATATGCGGATATATACGGCGGCGAGCGGCGGCGTGTCAACCGTCTGAGCGTGTGGGCGCGCGCCCTAAGAGAGGATATTGATCGAGCGTCCGACGATGATCGCGAGGACGATCAGCGCGATGATGGATTGCGTCATCATCAGCATCTTGGCGCGGCGCGTCAACGGCATGGTGTCGGCGGGGCTGAGCGCCGTGGAGGTGCAGAACGCCAGGAACAGGTAGTCAATGAAGCCGGGCAGCCAGCGCGTCGGGTTTCCGCCCACCTGCTGTACAAACTGAAAATCTACAGCGATGCGCTTGGAGATGAGGCGCTTCATGGGGCCGCCGTGATCTACCTCCCAGTACCAGACCGCGAAGACCAGCACGTTGATGGCGTAGAGTGTCGCGCCGGTTTTCAGCAGCGTCGCGCCTTTGAGGGTAGAGAGATGCGTAACCATTTCGAACACTGAGATCACCAGGCCGGCGGTAACGAGCAGGGTCAGGCTGAGCGCGAGACCACGAGCGACGCGGAAGGGGAGATGTCGCCGCCGCACGATGCCCGCCACAAATGGCGGCGCGAGCAGAATGGCTTCTACGACGAGGAGCAGCCAGTTTGGGCCAAGGGTGAGCGCGCTCGGTAGGACGATATACAGCACGCCGATGAGCAGCGCGCCGACCGTTGCCACGAGGATCTGTTCGACATCCGGCGACAGCTCTTCAATCCTGCGGACGATCTGCTCTGACGGCTGAGTGGATTGGCCGGGACCGCCGGGGCGATTCGTCGCTCCCCGCGAGTTGCTGGACATACGCTGCTCCTTGGGGTCTCACTCGCCGCGCTGAGTCTCCCGCTCCACAAGGGACCGGGACAGGAGAGCGAGATCTTACTTACTGGCAAGACGTGGCGCGCTGGAGCGCGGACACACGCTGGTAATCTGGCCCAATCCATGCCAGAGTGTACGTCAGTCGAACGATAGCGGGAAGGAGTGTACGGCGGTGATAAACGACTCCCTTGCGGCGATAAGCGATGAGGTGCGCGGCTGCGCCCGTTGCGACCTCCACATCGGCGCGCGCAACGCCGTGCCTGGCAGTGGCGATCCCCATGCCGAGGTGTTTCTCGTGGGCGAGGCGCCAAGCCTCTATGACGACCGCAAGGGGTACCCGTTCTCCGGCCCCTCCGGCGCGTTTCTGGATGAGCTGCTGGCGCTGGCGGGCCTGAGCCGCGCGGACGTCTATCTGACGAACCTCGTCAAGCATCGGTCGCCGGAGAGCCGGGAGCTGCTGCCAGGGGAGATCGCCGCGTGCGCGGACTACCTCACCCGGCAGATCGCCGTCGTCAATCCGAAGGTGATCGTGGCGCTGGGCCGCGGCGCGCTGGCGCGGTTCCTCCCCGGCGCGAAGATCAGCCAGGTCCACGGGCAGGCGAAGTTGGCGGGCGGGCGCATCGTCGTCGCGATGTACAATCCCGCCGCCGCGCTGCACCGCGAGGAGCTCCGCGCGACGGTCGAGGACGACTTTCGCCGGGCGCTGGCCGCCGCGCTGGCCGAGGCTCGCCGCCTGAGCGCCGAGGGCAAGCTGATCCCACCAGCCGACCAGCCGCCGCCTCCCCAGCAGATGACGCTGTTCTAGGGCCAGATGACAATACTGCTATAACGCGCGGGCGCAACCGTGCGCGCACCAATTGGTCAGGAGCGTCTGTCGAGCTCAAACTGTGTGGCCTGACGCCAAGCGGTACATGCTCACGGCTGAGTGTGCTTACTGTGGTGTGGCGCGCAGGAAAGCGAGTAATCGCTCGTTGAACAGCTCGCCGATCATCTGTACAGGATGCCCCGCTCCCCGGATGACAGCGCGCTCGGCGGGTAGCCGCTGATCGAGCGTGTCGCAGATGGTCTCGAAGGCAGGGCTCCACCCTCCGGAGACGACTAGCTTGGGAAACGACGCAGCAGCCAGCGCATCAAGCGGTATGGTGGCCTCCCACTGCGGCTGCTCCAGCCGCGCCGTTTCGATCCCGCGCCGCATAATGGGATCAGCCAGGTCATGACGATCCTGCTCGGTCAACTCCAAGGCAGTGTCAGCCGGCAACCCGCGTAGCGCCCGGCGGAAGGCGAGCAAATACTGCTCAGCGCTCATCCGCGGAGCGGCGGCGTGGAGTGGAGCGATCCGAGCAATCAGTCCCTCCACGTCGGAGTTGCCACGGCCGATTGAAAGGGCCGCTGGCTCGATCAGCGTGAGTGAGCGGACAGCGTCTGGCCGCTTAGCCGCCATGAGCAACGCGAGAAAGCCACCGTAGGAGAAGCCGATCACGTGCATGCCGTCGCCCAACAGTGCGGCCAATTCATCTGACTCAGCTTCGAAGCCATAGCTGGGCAAACGATCCGGGCTGATAAAGTACCCACGACGCGCAACCATGCGCAACTCATAGTGATCGGCCAGCGCCGCCTGTTCCTGCCAATCATCGAGCTCTGGATCACCAGTCATGCTGCCATGAATCAGCAGCAGCGGCTTGCCACGGCCACGCACAGTCACATGGAGTTCTGTCGCGGATGGAGAGGTCATGCGTTCGATCTCCTTTGAATACCGGACAACATCCTTAGCGGTTGACCGCTCGGGCCGTCCACTACTCATCACTGTCAAGGAGCTTCCCCACGCCTCCAGTCTATCACCCCACGTTGTAAAGCGATCTACGCGCACGTCGCGCCCGGCCTCCTTGCGTGTATGCATATAATGCCGGTAACACGACGCCGTGTATCGCGTGTGACGAGCGTATGTCTGGAGGATTCCGAATGAACGGCCTGATGCAAGACTTTCCGTTGACGGTCCAGCACATCTTCAACCACGCCACCCACTACTTCCCCCGCAAGGAGATCGTCACCCGCACCGAAGACGGCTACCACCGCTACACCTACGGCGACTTCGGGGATCGCGTCAACCGCCTGGCGAGCGCGCTGCGTGGGCTGGGTGTCGAGCAGAGCGACCGCGTGGCCACCTTCGGCTGGAACACCTACCGGCATCTGGAGCTCTACTTCGCCGCGCCCTGCATGGGAGCCGTGCTGCACACGCTCAATATCCGGCTGTTCATGGACCAGATCGAATACATCATCAACGACGCCGAAGACAAAGTGATCTGCGTGGACGCCGACCTCGTCCCACTGCTGGAGAAACTCGCCGGCAAGATGCCCAGCGTGCGCGCGTTCGTCATCATGGGCACGCCCGCCGAGACGCCGCGCCTGGCCCCAACCTACGACTACGAGGCGCTGCTCGCCGCCAGTTCGCCGCATTTCGAGTGGCCGCGCCTGGACGAGAACACCGCCGCCGCGATGTGCTACACCTCCGGCACCACCGGCAACCCCAAGGGCGTCGTCTACAGCCACCGCTCGACCTACCTGCACTCGTTCGCGCTCTGCATGACGGATAGCCTCGGCGCGAGCGAGACGGACACCGTGATGCCGGTGGTGCCGATGTTCCACGCCAACGCCTGGGGTCTGCCCTATGGTGCGGCGCTCGTCGGCGCGAAGCAGGTGTTCCCCGGCAAATACATGACGCCGAAGGACCTTGTGGAGAACATCGAGCGCGAGCGTGTCACCATCGCGGGCGGCGTCCCGAGCATCTGGATCGGCATCGTCAGCTACCTGGACCAGCTCGAGCGCGCCGGCCAGCCGCTGCCTGACCTTTCGAGTATCCGCGTGATGCCCTGCGGCGGCTCCGCGATTCCGCCGGCGCTCATGCGCGGGATGGATCGCTTGCACCTGCCGATGCTACACGCCTGGGGCATGACGGAGACCTCGCCGCTGGCCTCCGTCAGCCGTGTCGCCAGCTTCCACGCCGCGCTCTCGCCGGAGGAGCAGTTCAACGTGCGTTGCATGCAGGGCCGGCCGCTGCCGGGAACCGAGGTGCGCGTCGTGAACCTCGAAACGCTGCGCGAGATCCCGTGGGACGACGAAGCGGTGGGCGAGATACAGATTCGGGGGCCGTGGATCGCGCGGGCCTATTACCACGACGAGGGCAACACCGAGAAGTTCATGGACGGCTGGCTGCGTACCGGCGATGTGGCTCGCGTGAACGGCGACGGCTATCTGACACTGGTGGACCGCACGAAAGACCTCGTGAAGTCCGGTGGCGAGTGGATCTCGTCGGTCGAGCTTGAAAATCTCATCATGGCGCATCCCAGCGTGCTGGAGGCCGCCGTCATCGCCGCGCCGCATCCGCTCTACCAGGAGCGCCCCGTCGCCTATGTCGTCCCCAAGCCGGAATTCGTCGGCCAACTCACGCAGCAAGACATCCTCGACTTCCTGACGCCGCGCACCGCGAAATGGTGGCTGCCGGACGCCGTGCTCTTCATCGAGGCGGTCCCGAAGACGAGCGTCGGCAAATTCGACAAGAAGGTGCTGCGCGACCGCTACAACGCGGAGGCCGGTGTCGTCGCGGGCGAGTCGAGCGCCTCGGTGTAAAACTGTGACGCGGTTCACACCGCCGCTGAGTTGCCGCCCGCCCCTTCGCGCGTCATAGCAAAGGAGGGGGCCGGCGGCGGGCAACCGGCGACACCGGCGGGTCTCCTCACGCGGCGAGGAGGCGGCGATGCGAACAAGGGCGAGCGGTCGGTCAAGTGAACCTGGCGTGGCGGTTTCACGGCGGCGCGCGCCGGCGTCTGTCGCCCTGCTGGCGTGCCTCGCGCTGATCGTCCTCACCGCATGCGGCCCCTCCGCGACGGCAAAGAGCGACGCGCACAGCGCGGCGACCGCGACGACGTACATGACGAAGGGACGCGGTATTCCCACTCCCACCGCGACTCCCGTCTCGCCCTACCGCTTCCCCAAGCAGTGGCAGGTGAGCACGGCTCTAGCAACCACCCTCTTCAGTTATGCCTTCATGCCCACCAGTCCGCTCGTGGGCTTCGCCTGCGCGCCCTCCACCATGGCTCCGCACACGTCCGAGCTCTACGTCACCCGTGATGGCGGCGCGACATGGACGCTCTTGCCGAACGCGCCGGCCTCGAATCCGGTGATCCCGTTCACGGGCTGTGAGGTCTTCCCCGATCAGACCAACGCCAACGATGTCTTCGTCTCCGTGCAGGACGCCAGCGATCCTCGGGACACACACGGCGTCGGACGGCTCTACCGCAGCCAGGACGGCGGCGCGACCTGGCAAAAGCTCGCGCTCGTCGTTCCCGGCACGTGGTACGGCCCAA
This sequence comes from Ktedonobacterales bacterium, assembly GCA_035279925.1. Classification (GTDB taxonomy): domain Bacteria; phylum Chloroflexota; class Ktedonobacteria; order Ktedonobacterales; family JADMIN01; genus DATEGV01. Next base: position 5,531 of record DATEGV010000222.1, read on the forward strand.
ACACGCTGGCGGTCTCCGGCGCGCGCATCCTCGTGACGGTCGCGCCCGGCGGCGAGCAGAACGCCCTGTTCAATTATCTCTACGCCAGCGACGACGGCGGGCAGACCTGGAACAGCGTCGCGCCCTCGCTGAACGGACAACTGCTGCTTGTCAGCGCCGAGATGGGCGTGATGGGTAGGACCGTCTTCGTCACCTCCAGCGCGTACCAGACGGGACCGACTTCGTCGCGCCCCACCTACAGCCAGGGACACCGCCTGAGCGCGCCCGGCTCCAGCGGGACGCCCGCGCCGACCACGTACTGGCGCAGCGACGATGGCGGCGCGACGTGGAGGCAGATTCAGCTTCCCGGCGAGCTGCCCATGTTCGTTCTCTCGACGGATGGCGGCTATTACGCGGTCTCGCTGAAACGCCCACGTGACGCAAGCGGCGGCTATATCGCCAACGCGACGATCACACCATACGCCAGCAGCGACGGCGGCGCGACGTGGAAGGCGCTGCCGACCTTCGCGGGCGTCGAGCAGGGCTATCTCGATCCGACGCTGCTCGGCGTGAACGGCGGCATGACGATCACCCCCGACGGCGCCCTCATCGCCGCCGCCACCCACTCCACGCCGACGAGCAGCGACGACGCCGGGCTCTTCACGCTGCGGCTGAGCGACGCTAACCCGACGTGGCAACCCTTGGCGGCGAGCCAGGGCGCGACGAATCTGTGGGCCGTCACGCGGAACGGGCAGACTATTCTCTGGGGTCTCCTCCACAACGGACCCGAGAACGGCACGCTCGCCTCCATGACGTTGAATTGAGTGGCGAGACATCGCCGCGTTTTTGGGATGATGGTGGAGAGGGATACGAAGCGATGAGAAGTGACTCGATCTGGACACGGTTGTCGCGTGTGGCGCCGCTGCTGACGCTCGTGGCGCTGCTCGCCGCCTGCGGTCAGTCTGTCGCGGGGAATAGCGGCAAACCCGCCAAGGCGACCGTGACGACGCGCGCAAGCGTGACCGCGACCGTCGCCGTCTCACCCACGCCGAGTCGCCCCTACAGCTTCCCCGCGCGGTGGCGGCCGGCCACCGGCTTCGACGACATCGACGCGGACAAGTTGAGCCACCACATTGGCAGCATCGTCTTCTCGCCCACCACCCCCGCGATCGGATACGCCTGCGCCGTCAAGACGAGCAATCCGGCGGCGGCGCGACCACATGCCGAGGCCCCTACGCATCCCCTCTCCGGCGTGCCGACGCTCTTCAAGACAACCGATGGCGGGGCGACCTGGACGACGATATTCATCCCCTTCAGCCAGAGCGTGACGTGCCAGTTGTATATGGATCAGGCCGACGCGAATGATGTGGTGGCCGCGGCGGGCAGCGATCCGAGCGGCTCGGTCTCCTCGCTCACGCTGTATCGCACGACCGACGGCGCGAGATTCTGGAATCCGGTGACGCTGCCGACGGCGCAGGGCTACCAACTCTCGCTTAGAACTCTGGTCGTCACCCAGTCTCGGCTCATCGCGTTCATGGGCGAACAGGGCGAGGGACGGCTGCCGACGCCGCTCTATGCCAGCGATGACAGCGGCGCGTCCTGGCAAGTGATCGGGCAAAGCATCCTCAATCAGCATCTATACCTGGATAAACTCTGGACGATGGGCGCGACGCTCGTGCTTGCCAGCGATCCCGGTTGCCAGGGACCATGCGGGACCGCCCGGCCGCGCGCGGCTGCCAACGGCTTCTCAGCGCTTACGCAGCCGTTCGCGGGGCAACCGCCCATACCGACGGTCTACTTCAAGTCCACCGACAACGGCGCGACGTGGGCCAAAATGACGCTGCCCAACGGCAACTACCAGAGCCTCTTCTTCACACGCGCCGCGAGCGGCTCGAACTACTATGGCGTCGCGCTCAGCGCCCAGATGGGCAGCCAGGGTGTCACCTCTACAATCTTCTACACGAGTGACAGCGGCGCAACCTGGACGGCGCTTCCATCGGTCCAAGGCGCGGAGAACGGGTATCTGGACCCCGGCACGATTGGTCAGCGGGGCATCGCCATTGCCCCCGATGGCTCGGTGGTCGCCGGGATGAACCACATGTCACCCATTGGCGCCACCGACGGCGGCGCATTT
>DATEGV010000223.1:0-3235 GCA_035279925.1 Ktedonobacterales bacterium
TTGCCAAGAGACGCTCGCACATCTGGCGCGTCTGCTCGGCCGCCTCCTCGCGGCTGGCCGCCGCGACGCTCACTTCGAGATATTTGCCCACGCGGACCGCCGAGACCCGCGCGAAACCAAGCTGATGGAGCCCCGTCAGCACGGCGTCGCCCTGCGGGTCCAGCACCACCGGCTTCAGCGTCACGTGGATGCGCGCGAGCCACTGCGTCGTCGCGGTCGTCGTCTCCTCCATCTGCTCTCCCTTTGTCCTCATCGCTCGCCACTCTCGCCTGATAGAGCGCGTGGCCCATAGGCGCGGGCGTTTACGCTCCGCCGCTCGTGCGCCGGCCATTCATGGCCGCGACTATCTCCGCCCCGCGCGGCACTCGTCGCACTGGCAGAGCGCGCGCAGTCGCTCATAGGTGAAGATGCCGGTGTGGTGGCCATCGCCCCAGGCGGGCGTCAGCCCGTATCGGCCGACCATCTGCAACTCATACAGCATCGTCTGCTCCGGTGTGAAGATGGTGGTCGCGTCCACCGTGCCCTTCTCGCCGCCCTCGCCCGCGCACCACGCGCACGGACACGCCCGGCGCAGCAGTTCATATGGATATACCGTCTCGTGCCCGTCCGACCAGCTAATGTAGAGCCGCCGGTTCTCCTCATCCATCAGGTACGATGTCGGCGTCAGATCATTCGATAGGTTCATGTGTCTCGCTCGCTCGTTCCGAAGTCGCCTCGCGCGACCCTCCGGCGTTCCCGGCTGCCTGCGTGGGCGCTCCCCGGCATTATACCGCGTACGGCGGAATCTCACTTCCTGGCCGGGAGAGCTGAGGCCGGAACGCCACTTCGCTAGCTCCCCTGCCCCTCGCGAGGGGCGAGGGGGATGAGGACACTTGCGGGGTCGGGGGGTGAGGATATCTCCCCACGCCACATCAGCACGATCACCCCGGCCAGCGTCACCGTGAGCAGACCCGCCATGAACAGGCTGCTGCGCACACTCCACGGCGCGTTCCCCACGTGGCTGACCTCGTATTCACCGAACTGCGCGTAGCCGATGAGCAGCGCCGGCAGCGCCGCCCCTGCCCACCAGCGCGCCAGCGCCCACCGCCCGCGTCCCTGGGGAAGCGCGGTCAACCACCAGACGGCCAGGAACACGTAGGTGTCGAGGAAGTAGTAGGGCCAGAGCGTCCGCATCAAAAGCAGAAAGCAGAGGCTGCACGCGCCGAACAGCGCGTAGACACCGCGCGAGTCAACATCCACGTCCGGGCGCGGAGCGAGCGCCACCACGCAGACGATCCCCGCCGCCAGCAACACGGCCGCGCTGTCATACTGTGTCGCCAGGTGAGACCAGGACGTGTTGAAGGCCAGCCGCCAGATCGAGCCGCCGCCGATGGGTAGAGTGTTGCGAAACGACACCAGCGAGTACCACATATCCGCGCGATCCGCCAGCCAGAAGGGGAGCAATCCCACGGTCAGCGTGGCGCCGGCGACCCCGACTAGCCACCTCGCCGCGCGCCAACGGCGACGGCGAAGGAGCAGCAGCGCCAACGGCGCGAGATAAAGCACCGCCTCGCTGCGTGTCAGCAGCGCCAGCCCCACAAGCGCGCCCGCCCGCCCCGCGCGCCGCTCCACCAGCGCCCGTGTCCCGGCCAGGATCAGCCACAGCATCAGCGGCTGCTCCAGATGCCCGTAGAACAGCACGCTATGCCAGAGCTCTGGCGAGAGCGCGAAGAGCGCATACCCCAGGAATCGGCTCCATCCACGCAGTGGCCGCGCTAGCAGGCGGTCGCTTGCCAGGACGGCCTCGCGCGCCATCAGCAGCGAGAAGATCGAGAAGATCGCCATCGCCAACGCCCGTCGCAGCGGACGATTCGCGAGCCAGCCGAGATGGCCCGCAATCCACGCGACAAGCGCGAGCGGCGCCATCGCCAGCGGGCCGTTGGCGTTGGGATACGTCGTCATATAGCGGACGGCGTAGATGTGCAGCGGGTGGCCGGCGGCGGCGATGATCGCTGAGGGGAGGAAAAACACGTCGAAGTCGGTGGCGTTGATGTTGGCGAGACCCGTCGCGCCCCAGAGCGCGGCGTAGGCGACCACCACCAGCGCGACCATCGTCCGCTTGCGCCAGACGCGCCGATCCGACTGTCGTGGCGGCGATACCACGGTCGCCGGCGTGGCTGGCTCCGTTGTTGAGATGCTCGCCACGCTCAGGCTCCATTCCCAGGGATCGCGCATGGCCGCGTTTGCCGCGCGTGGCCGTGTCTCCACACTATACGGGAAGCGCGCAACCGCCGCAACTCGCCCCGCTCTCGCGCCTCGCTCCCTCACGCGAAACAGGACGAAAGTCAGGCGTGAGAAGAGACCGTGCGCCTACGCGGCGTACTCTCGAAAGAGGATGTTGCAGCATAGGGTGGGTGAACGTTCGACACGGCCCACTTGTCCGCTAGACAGCGGCAAAGCATACTGCTAGAATGGCTGCGCTGAGACAAGGTTGCTCTCCCCTACTGCCAGGGAGCGCACACCACAAGGAGACACGTAATGGATTACCCGCAGCGGACTCCGTCTGTCACCGTCGCTACCTCGATTGACCACGAGCGAGTCGCCCAGGCGCGCTACCCGGAATTGTTCGATGCTGTCGCGTATCCGTCCCGGCCCGGGGTGGAGCGCGTCGTGCGCAAGGGAACCGGGCTCGTCGCCCTCACCGCCGTTCACGAGAGCCTGACCGCGCAAGAGCAGCGGGCCATCTCCGAATACCGGCTGCACCAGTACGTGCTGGCCGGCCTCTACGACGCGGAGAAGGTCGCGCGGCTCGAACTGGACGTGGATCCGGCGGTGGCGATGCTTGCCCCGCGTGATATTCACGTCGCCATCGGCGATACCGAGGGCCGGTTTCTCAGCTACGTCTGCATGCAATCGCCCATCGGCTGGAAAGACACCCTGGACGCCGAAGGCGCCCAATCCGCCCGTACTCCCCTGATGGGCGACTCAGACCGTCTCCAGTTTCCATGCGAGGCCCACGAAGCCAGACACATCTACAGCCAGCATCCAGGGCTGAAGGCGCTGCCGGTGGCGGGTGTTCGCGAGTTCATGCGCCTCGTGCGGAACCAGGCGATCCATGTGCCCGCGGATCTGTTTGCCGTCGCCGAGGTGATGGCCGCCGTCGCCAAGGTCATCATGGACCCGATTCATCACATCGAGGCGCTGGTTGGCTGTGGCTCCCCGGCCGTTCGCAAGATGCTCTTCAGCTTCGGCATCC
>DATEGV010000224.1:0-3508 GCA_035279925.1 Ktedonobacterales bacterium
CTCTCGACGCCGCTCTTCGCACTATTGCTGACCGCCCTTTTCGTCACTCCGGCGCTGGCCGCGCCGCGCGAGGGGCACACCGAGAGCCACGCGCGCACCTGGAACGCCTACATTGGCGCGCAGACCTCCGATTACTTCATGGATGTCATGGACTACCTGCCGGGCAATCTGACGATTGACGCCGGCGACACGGTCGTTTGGCGCGTCAAAACCGGAGAGATTCACACCGTCACGTTCCTGGCCGCCGGGCAGCAATACCCGAACTTCAACCCAGGCGATCCCACACAGCTCTTCCATCAAGGTGGCAGCGTCTATGACGGCGTCTCGTACTACAATTCGGGCATCATGACCACGCTGCCCGAAGCGTCCGGCTTCGGCTTCGCTTCGCAGACCTACTCGCTGACCTTCCCGACGCCGGGCGACTACACCTACTACTGCCTCGTGCATCCAGGCATGGTTGGCCACATCCATGTTCAACCAGCGGGGAGTCGCTACCCGCATACCCAGGCCTGGTACGACCGCCAGAACGGCAAGACGGTTGATACGTTCTTCTCCCAGGGCTACACGCTTGCCCATCAGGCGGAGCAGATGAGCGACAACCACCACGTCATGGTGGGCGCCGGCAACATGGATGTGGACGTGATGCGCTTTTTCTCGCACAGCGTCACCATCAAGGTCGGCCAAAGCGTCTCGTTCTCGAACATGTCCATGGGGCCGCACACCGTCACGTTCGGACCAGAGGGGAACATCTTCGTTCCCTACGGCAACCCGGCAACCTATGACGGTAGCTACCCACTCAATTCTGGTCTGCTGTTCGGGCCAGCGCCGTTCACCGTCACCTTCATCAAGCCGGGCGTGTACCCGTATTTCTGCGGCCTGCATGACTATCTCGGCATGAAGGGCACGGTCATCGTCACCGACTAGGCGCTTAACCTCACCCCCAGCCCCCTCTCCCACCAGGAGAGGGGGATTTTGGCCGGCGCGACGCGACGCTGGCTCCCCCTGCCCAAACGACTAGCCTCCCTCCTCGCATAACGGCTGATGTGACGCTAGGTGGCGCTGGCGTATCTTCCTGAACACAAGCGCGTTAACAGACGCGCGACGCCAGGACCGCTCGCTCCGGCCACGACGCGCCGCGAACGCGACGGATTGGCTATCCACCAGGAGGAGAGACATTTCCATGACTGATGCGTCCACCACCACACCGCAGACGCCGCAATCCACGGCGCTGAGCGACTTTTCCGACCAGCTTGCGGGGGTCGTCGCCCGCATCGCCCGCTCCACCGTCACCGTCGCCGCGCGGCCTCGCCAATCCGCGACGGGCATCCTCTGGAACGCGGGCCAGGAGACCATCATTCTCACCGCCGATCACGTCGTCGAGACCGAGGACGACATCAACGTCCGGCTCCCCGATGGGCGTGAGGTCAAAGCCAAGCTGATTGGCCGCGATCCCAGCACGGACATCGCCGCGCTGCGCCTCACCGACGTAGACCTGGGAACCGAGAACGTCGCCGCCGAGGTCTCGGACGGCTTGAAGGTTGGCCATTTGACGCTCGCCGTCGGGCGTCCTGGCGCGGATGGGCCGCGCGTCTCCTTCGGCGTCGTCAGCGCGATTGACGGGCCGCGCCGCTCCTGGCAGGGCGGCGAGATCGAGGGCGTGATCTACCCTGACGTGACGTTCTATCCGGGGTTCTCCGGCGGTCCGCTGGTGGACCTGGCGGGGCGCGTCGTCGGACTGAACAGCTCGCACCTGACACGGCAGAACGCCGCCACGATCCCCGTCGCCACGCTGCGCCGGGTGGCCACCACGCTGCTGACTCACGGTCGCGTGAAGCGGGGCTATCTGGGCGTCAGCACGCAGCCGACGCCGCTGCCCCAGGCGCTGGCCCAGAAGGCGGGCGTGAGCCAGGAGACGGCGCTGCTGGTGGTGAGCGTCGAGCCGGGCAGCCCGGCGGAGAAGGCCGGCATGCTGCTGGGCGATCTGCTGGTGAGCGTCGGCGGGGCGCCGGCGACCGAGGTGGAGGCGCTGCGGGCGCAGCTTGGCTCGGACAAACTTGGGCAGGCTATTACGCTGAAGGTGCTGCGCGGCGGCGAGCCACGTGATGTGAGCGTGACCATCGCCGAGCGGCCGTAAGGGATCGCGAGTGGCCGTCACTTAAGGATCAGAAGACCTCACCCCGGCGCTGACGCGCCACCCCTCTCCCACAGGGAGAGGGGATCCCGACCGGAACGCCACGGCCTTCGGGTCAGGTTCCCCCTCTCCTCGAGGGAGAGGGGGGCAGGGGGTGAGGTCCAACCCAACTCACTCACAATGAGGTACGACAAATAAATGAGCGCAACAGATCTCATACAGCTTTCAGAGAGCCTCGCGGAGGTCGCGGGGCAGGTACGGGACGGCGTCGTGCAGGTGCGCACCGGGCAGGGCGGCATCGGCAGCGGCGTCGTCTGGCGCGCGGGCACGCCGGACACGAACGGCGTCGTCGAGGCGACCGTCATCACCAATGCGCATGTCGCGCGGGCCGCGCAGAGTCGTTCGTTCACGCTGCGGTTGGCGGACGGCAGCGAGATCCCGGCGACGCTGAGCGCGATTGACCCGGAGCACGATCTGGCGGCGCTGCAAACGCGCGGCGTTGGCCTGCGCGCGGTCGAGATCGGTGACTCGGCGGCGCTGCGTGTTGGCGAGCTTGTCTTTGCCATCGGCAATCCGTTTGGCCGCGAGGGCGCGGTGACGTTCGGTGTCGTCGCGGCGCGTGCCCCCGCTGATCCTGACATCTCCCTGGAGCCGGCGGAGGAGGGCGAGGCTCCGCGTGGACGGCGCGGCCCTGGGCAGCGGGCAATGCGCGGCATGGAGGTGATCCAGGCGGATATCCGGCTGTATCCGGGCAACTCCGGTGGGCCGCTCGCGGACGCGCATGGGCGAGTCGTCGGCGTCAATGCGATGGTCGGCGGCGGCCTGGCGTTCGCGATTCCCAGTGGCGCGGTCCGGCGCTTCCTGCAAGAGGCTGAGGCGATGTCGCAGCCGGTGGTCCTCGGCGTGAGCGTGCTGACGGTCGAGGTTCCGGCTACGCTGCGCACGCGGCTGGCGATCCAGCAGGCGACGGCGGCGCTGGTGGCGGAGGTCGCGTCGGGGAGCGCGGCGGCTCAGGCGGGACTGCTTCCTGGCGACCTGCTGCTGCGCATTGATGGACGCGCGATCACGGTGGCGGAGCAGCTACCCGCGCTATTGCGACGCGGCGCGGCCGATCAACCGCGAACGCTGGACCTTGTGCGCGGCGGCGAGCGTCTCACGCTGACGGCGGCTCCAGAGCAGCAGGCGGCGGCGTAAGCAAGAGTGCGTTTGCCCTCGGCGGCCAAAACCTAACCCCCAAGCCCCCTTTCCTATGCGGGAAGGGGGAGCCAGAGAGCGGGCGCCGTCGTTTCCCGACGCGTGGCGAGGAGAGACCCGCAATCGGCCGGCGAATACATTCGCGCCTGGAGGGCGTCGCTGCGCTCCGCCACAAAGTCCGGC
>DATEGV010000225.1:0-2789 GCA_035279925.1 Ktedonobacterales bacterium
CATCATCCTGGCATCCGGCGGCGCGATGACTTACTTTAGCGCCATGTCGGGACACGTACTCTTCACTGTTGCCATCACGGCGCTCACACTCGCGGCAGTTGGCTTCCTTTTCATGCGCACATTTCGTCATTCAAACCGCCACGTCGTCAAGGCCTCGACTGCGTCGCGTCTGCGGAAAAGATAGGTGTGTGAGAACAACTTCCACCTAACTCCCTCTCAACTCTGCGTGACTCTGTGTGACTCTGCGTGACTCTGCGTGACTCTATGCTCCCCGTACCCGCCAGCTAGGTCACCCCACCGGCGCCAGCGCGGCCACCATGCTCCCGAAGAGCAGCAGGCCATCCTCGCCGCCGAGCGCGGCCTCACCGCAGCGTTCGGGGTGCGGCATCATCGCGGCGACGTTGCGCCCGACGTTCACGATGCCCGCGATATTGCGGCGGGAGCCGTTGGGGTTGGCGTCAGGGGTGATGTTCCCGTTCGCGTCGCAGTACCGCGCGAGCACGCTGTCGCTCGCCTCCAGCGCGTCCAGCGTCGCCTCGTCAGCGAAGTAGTTGCCTTCGCCGTGGGAGATGGGAACGCGAAGCACCTGGCCGGGCCGGCAGAGCCGCGTGAACGGCGTCGCCGCGTTCTCCACGCGCAGATGCGTCCACTGGCAGCGGAACTGGAGGCTATCGTTGCGCAGCATCGCGCCGGGCAGCAGTCCCGCTTCGAGCAGAATCTGGAAGCCGTTGCAGATCCCGAAGACGAGGCCGCCGCGGTCCGCGAAGGACTGGATCGCGCCCATGACGGGGGCGAAGCGGGCGATGGCCCCCGCGCGCAGATAGTCGCCGTATGAGAAGCCGCCCGGCACGACGATGGCGTCGCAACCTTGCAGATCGGTGTCCTGATGCCAGATGGAGACCGCCTCTTCGCCCATCACCGTTCCCAACACGTGCAGGCAGTCCTGATCGCTCCACGTGCCCGGAAACACCACGACGCCGAATTTCATGCTTAGCCCTCAACCCATTCTTCGCCGTCCTCCGCGACCTCTTTCTTCCAGATGGGCACGGTGGACTTGAGTGTGTCTATCGCGTAGCGGCAGGCCTCGAACGCCTCCGCTCGATGCGCGCAGGCGACGATCACGACGACGCTGCACTCGCCGATCTCCATCCGGCCGATGCGGTGGACGATGGCGACGCGATTCGTCTGCCAGCGCCGCTCGACCTCGGCGGCGATGCGCGCCATCTCCTGCTCGGCCATCTCCGGGTACACGTCGTATTCGAGGTAACGCACGCGCTTGCCCCGCGCATTATCGCGTACGACGCCGGCGAATGTCACGATGCCGCCGACGGATGGGTCCTCGACGGCGCGGGTGAGCGTCTGAATCGCGGCGTCATCCAGGGGGTCGCGGGTGATGCGGACCAGGGGTAGCGCGTCGGATGTGGGCATATCAGCCACCTCCCAGTGGGGGAATGAAGACAAGCTCATCGCCATCATGCAGAGCCGCGTCGCCGGTGACGTAGGCGCGATTGAGGGCGGTGGCGCAGCGCGGCAGCAGCTTCGCGACACCAGGATAGCGCGCAAGCAATAGTTCCCGGGCGGCGGCGACGTCGGCGGACGCCGGCAGGTCCAGCGGCTCGCTCTCGCGTCCGGTGGCCTCGCGCAGGGACGCGAAGTAACGCAGATTCACGCGCATGGCGGCTCCCTCCCCAGTGCCGCCGGCTCTCGGCTGGCTCATGTGTGTATACCCAGCCGCCGGCGCAGGTCTATGAGCATATCCGACGTCAGGTTGTACGCGACATCGTGGAGCGTGGCCTCGTCGGCGCCGTCAATCGCGGCGATGATATCGTCACCCAGCGGCGCGCCGTAACGACCCTCCAGCGCCACCCGCGCCAGGTCGCGCATGCCGCGCAGGCGAGGGTCGTCGCTACTCGTGTGGCCAGCGCCAGACTGCTGCATGCAATGTCTCCTTCACGGTGTGTTGCCGGCTCCGGCGCGAATGACCTCACCACCCAGCCCCCTCCGCTGCGCTCTCGCGCCAGCTTCGCACCGCCGGGCGTTGCTCCTCGCGGCTGCGCCGCTCGCGCTGGCGTGCCCCACAGGAGAGGGGGAGCCTACCTCCGAAGGTCGCGTCGCTGGCTCCCCTCCCCTCGCGGTGGAGGGGCTGGGGGTGTGGTCAACCCTCACCCTTCGCCGCGGACGGTGGCCTCGGCGACACGCGCCCGCTCGCCTTTGCGCTCGGCAAGCTGCGTGGCCAGTTCGACGAAGAGACGCACGCCGTAGCCGGTCGCGCCCTTGTCGCCGTCCAGCTCGCGTTTGTCGCGCGCGTTGACGCCGGCGATATCCAGATGCGCCCAGGGCGTCTCGCCGGCAAAGTTGCTGAGCACCTTGGCCGCAAGAATGGCTCCGCCCGCGCGGCCGCCCTGCTGCTTCACGTCGGCGATGTCGCTGCGGATGAGCGCCTCATAGTCACTATCCATCGGCATCGGCCAGACCTTCTCGCCGCTGGCCTCCGCCGCCGCTTGAATCGCGCGGCTCAGCGTCTCATCGTTGCTGAAGAGGCCGGCGCGGATGTGGCCGAGCGAGACGACGATGGCCCCGGTGAGCGTGGCGGCGTCAATGAGGGGCGAGTAGCCCTGCTGGTTGGCGTAAGAGAGGCCGTCGGCGAGGATCAGCCGGCCCTCGGCGTCGGTGTTGATGATCTCGATCGTCTTCCCGTTCGCGGCGGTGAGGATGTCGCCGGGGCGGAATGAGCCGCCGCCGGGCAGGTTCTCCGCGGCCGCGAGCACCGCGATTGCGCGCACCGGCAG
>DATEGV010000226.1:0-5154 GCA_035279925.1 Ktedonobacterales bacterium
CAAGAGCATCCGGTTCCCCCTTCCCTCGTGGGGAAGGGGGCTGGGGGGTTAGGTTCCGCCCGGGGGCCAGGCCTACTTCATCCGCGCGATGATCGCGTCGGCGACCTGTGACGTGCCGACCGATGTGGGATCGTCCGGGCGCGGCTTGAGGTCGTAGGTGACGTACTTGCCTTCCGCGATGATGGACGCCATCGCGCTCTCCAGCCGGTTCGCCGCCTCATACTCGCGCAGGTGCCGCAGCATGAGCACGCCGGAGAACATCATCGCCATCGGGTTGACCTTGTTCTGCCCCGCGTACTTCGGCGCGCTGCCGTGGACCGGCTCGAAGCAGGCGTAGTCCAGGCCGATGTTCGCGCCCGGCGCGACGCCCAGGCCACCGATCAGACCGGCGGAGAGGTCGGAGAGGATGTCTCCGTAGAGGTTCGGCAGCACCAGCACGTCATACAGCTCCGGCTTCTGGACGAGCTGCATGCACATGTTATCCACGATGCGGTCCTCGAACTGGATGTCCGGGTACTCCTTGGCGACCTCGGCGCAGGTGGCCAGGAAGAGGCCATCCGAGAACTTCATGATATTCGCCTTGTGAACCGCCGTGACCTTTTTGCGGCTGTTGGCCCGCGCATAGTCGAAGGCGAACTTGGCGATGCGGCGGCTGCCGGCGACGGAGATGTACTTGATGCTGATGGCGGACTCTTTGGAGAGCTTCTGCCCGGTGGCGCGATTGAGGAAGTCTACAAGCTCGTCGAGCTCCTCGCTGCCCTTGTTGAACTCGATGCCGGCGTAGAGGTCTTCGGTGTTTTCGCGCACGATGATGAGGTCAATATTCTCGTAGCGCGAGCGCAGGCCGGGGTAGGACTTGGCCGGACGCAGATTGGCGAAGAGATCGAGGCTCTTGCGTAGCGCGACGTTGGCGCTGCGGAACCCCTTGCCGACGGGTGTGGTGATGGGGCCTTTGAGGCCCACCTTGGTCTCGCGAATGGACTGGATGACGGTCTCCGGGAGGACGGCGCCTGTCTGTTCGAGAGTGACCAGGCCGGCCTGGTGAACATGCCAGGTGAATTGAACGCCGGTCGCTTCGAGCACGCGGCGAGTAGCTTCGGTGATCTCAGGCCCGGTGCCGTCTCCGGGGATGAGGGTGACATCGTACGGCATTGTACCTTTTGGTACCTCCATCGTCTGGGCGCCCACAGAAGACGCAAAACAGCTGGTCCGGGGTGTGAGACCGAGACCCCGCTCCCCGTGGGCCATTTTCGATTATAGCACACGCTTGCGCAACCGCCCGGTCGCGCTGGCGCGGGGGAAAATGGTATACTGTTGGGGCGTACGGGTTGGGGGCGGACAGGCAATCGCGGCGCGGTTCGTGGCGACACGGCGGCGACGAGGAAAGTCCGAACTCCACAGAGTGGGATGCTGGTTAACGGCCAGTGGGGGCAACCCCAAGGACAGTGCCACAGAAACATACCGCCTGGCGCCGGCGACGGCGTTCAGGTAAGGGCGAAATGGCGAGGTAAGAGCTCACCAGCGGTCGGGTGACCGGCCGGCTGCGGTAAACCCCATCCGGAGCAAGGCCAGACAGGGGGAGTGGCGCTCGGGTTCGCCCGGTCGCTCACGGGTGACTCGCCCGTTCACCTCCGGGTTGGCTGCTAGAGGCGGCGGGCAACCGTCGTCGTAGAGAGATGATTGCCGCCCCGCGCGTCGTAAGGCGCCGGGGAACAGAATTCGGCTTACGGCCGCCCTCAACCCGCCCGCAACACTCCCAGTCCCGCCGCGCCGGGGCCAACATGCGTGCCGATCGTTGGGCCGGCCCACGCGCGCCGCGTCGGCCCATCGTAGACCCGCGCCACGATCTCCGCCAGTTGATCGCCGGCCTCCTGATTCGCCTGCCCCACGATCAGCGATTCGACGGGGGCAAGCTCGCGTAGATACTCGGCCAGGCGCTCATAGGCTTTGCGTCGCGTCCGTGGACGGTCCAGCGCGACCACCGCGCCGTCGCGCAGGGTGATGATGGGCTTCACGTTGAGCAGCGTTCCCGCCACGCGCTGCGCCTGGCCGATGCGCCCGCCGCGCTGTAAGTAGCCCAGGTCGTCCGCCACCAGATAGATGCTCGAACGCTTGAGGACTTCGCGGGCGACGGCGGCGACGGCGGCCAGGTCGTTCCCGGAGCGCGCGGCCTCCGCGGCGGCCAGGACGCCGAACTGCATACCAAGCGACGCCTGCTCGGAGTCTATCACCTCGATGGGAACGCTCAGCCCAGACTCACGCAGGCCCTGCGCGGCGCGCGCGGCCGATCCAAACGTGCCACTGAGCTTCGAGGAGATCTGGATGGAGACGATGGCGGACGCGCCCTCATCGGCGAGGCGGCGAAAGACGGTGGCGAACGCCTCGGGAGCCGGCTGCGAGGTCGTTGGTCGCGCGCCACGCTCCACCTGTTGGAAGAACGTCGGCGCATCTATCGTCACGCCATCCTGAAAGCTCTTGTCGCCGAAGCTCACCGTCAGCGGAACCACCGCGACGCCGGACTGAGCGATCAACTCCGGCGGCAAATCCGCCGTGCTGTCCGTCACCACCCGCACTATGTCCATACCCGGCGCCCTCCACTACTCGCAGGCATAGATGGCCGGCGCGCGACACGCTCACTTGTTTCGCCGGCGCCTCAGAGAATACCAGCTTAGCCGCCGAATTTGCGAAGGAACTTGACCACGCCGCTGGAGGTCGCGCGCTCCAGGCTGAAGGCGCCGGCCGCCTGTTGCAGACTGAGCGCGACGGTGGGGTACGCGTGGGTGGTGTTGGCGAGCTGCTGCATCGTGATCTCCTGCTGCATCGCCAGGGCGATCTCGTTGATGAACTCGCCGGCGGATGGGCCGACGATCTCGGCGCCTAGAATCACACCTTTCTTGTCGCAGATCAGCTTCGTGAATCCTGCTGTCTCGCCCTCAGTCACGGCGCGATCCACGCCCGTCATCGCCTGCGTGTACACCTGCGCCTCCGCGCCGTGCAGGCGTCGCGCCTCCGCCTCCGTCAGCCCGACATGCGCGACCTCAGGCTCCGTGAAGGTGGCCCAGGGGGTGACGCGCTCGTCCACCTTCGACTGCGAGGGGAAGAGCATGTTGCGGATGGCGGCGCGGGCCTGGCGCGCGGCGGCGTGGGTGAAGAGGTAGCCGCCCGTCACGTCGCCGGCGGCGTAGACACGCGGATTGTTGGTGCGCATGTTCGCGTCCACCGTGATGCCCTTGCGCGTATCATAGGCAACGTTAGCGGCTTCGAGGTTCAGGCCCTCCACAGTCGGCGCGCGTCCAATGGCCACCAGAACCTCATCCACCGCGATCTCGCCCGTGCCTTGCGGCGTTCGGACCTCGACGACCTTCTCGCCGCCGCGCACGCTCACCCGCGTGGCCTCGGCGACCGTCAGGATGGTGACGCCCTCCCGCGTGAGGCGCTTCGTCAGGACGGCGGAGGCCTCCGGCTCGTCCTTGGGGATGATGCGCTCCGGCCGCTGGAGCATCGTCACCTGTGAGCCGAGCCGCGCGAAGGCCTGGCCCAGCTCGCAACCGATGGGGCCACCGCCGATGATGAGCAGACGTGGGGGGAGACGCCGTGCGGTGAAGATGGTCTCGTTGGTGAGGAAGCCGGCCTCGGTCAGTCCAGGGAGCGCCGGGACGACGGGATGCGAGCCGGTGCAGACGAGGGCATGTTTGGCGGTGATAGTCTGACCGTTGACGCTGATGGTAGACGGCGACTCGAAATGGGCCGCGCCGATGACGACATCAATGCCCATCGCGGCGTAGTTCTCTGGGGCGTCGCTATCCACGTACACCTCTTCGATGACGCGGCGCACGTGATCGGCCACCGCGCCCAGGTCCACGGGAGCGAGCTGCGCGCTCAGCCCAAGCGCGTCCGCCTGGCGAATCTGCGCGGCCAGGCGCGCGACATGCAACAGCGCCTTGCTGGCGACGCAGCCGGTATAGAGGCACTCGCCGCCGAAGCGGTCGCGCTCGATCACCGCCACCCGCGCGTCAAACGCGCGCGCCATCCCAGCGGCGGAGAGGCCACCGGAGCCAGCGCCGATGACGACGACATCATAGATGCTCGCTGGCAACCGTTGAAAGCGGGACGCCGCCTCTTCGGGCGCCGCCACGGGGGGGCGGTCGGACTGGGTGGTCGCCATCGCTTGTTCTCCCTCTCAGGACGTGAATAAGAACACTATCCGATATACACAGCGCGGCCAGCCAACGGACGCATGTGGGTCAGCCGCCGGATGCCTCGTCGCGCGCGAAGACGCCACTCTTGCCGCCGCTCTTGCGCAGCAGGCGCACGTTCTGGATGGTCATGCCGCGATCCACGGCTTTGCACATATCATAGATGGTGAGCGCGGCGACGCTGGCGGCGGTCAGCGCCTCCATCTCGGCTCCAGTTTTGCCGACGGTCCGCACCGAGGCGCGGATATGGACGGCGCCTTCATCGCCCGCGAGGTCCTCCAACTCATACGTGAGTTCGACGCTCGTGAGCAGGATAGTGTGGCACATCGGGATCAGCGCCGGGGTGTTTTTAGCGGCCATAATCCCAGCGACCTGCGCCACCGCGAGCACATCGCCTTTGGCCATGCGACCCGCGCGGATCAGCGCCAGCGTCTCGGCGCGCATGCGCACGGTACACGCGGCCAGCGCCTCGCGCGTGGTATCGTCTTTGCCGCCCACATCCACCATGCGCGCGCGGCCGGACTCATCGAAGTGGGTCAGATCCATCAGTTTCGCCTCTCTTCTCGGCAACGCGCGGGAAGGCGCGCTGAAAGACACCCGCCTGATAGTACATCACCATCGCGACAGGCGTCTCACCGGTAGACGCTCTCCGCGCCTTACGTGCCCGCAGGCGCGCGTTGCTCGTCTTGAGAGACATACCGACCCACACCGGCGCGCGTCCCATCGCGCTTGCGCCCCCTGGGGCGATAGGCTATACTGGACGTAATTTCGCGCACGACACAGACACACCACAGACAGAGCGAACCAACAGCACGGAACATACGGGAGAAGAGCATGGCGAAGAAGTCCACAGCCGCGCGCCAGACGAATGCGGCCCGCCGGCCACAGACCGCGGCGAAGGCGCCCGACGTGGCATTGGTCCGCGCGCCGAAGTCCGACACGCCCGAGACGGCGGGAA
>DATEGV010000227.1:0-5665 GCA_035279925.1 Ktedonobacterales bacterium
AACTCGTGCGCGCCGTGAACCTCAACATCCGCCAGCGCCTTCGCCGAGGTCTCGAAGTCGCCATCGAGCAGGCTGCCCGGCTGCACATAGCGGAAGGTCATCACCTGAATGGCTTTGCCGCGCCGCTGGCCATCCAGCGCGACCCAGAACTCGCGGCGGCTGGCTGTCGCGTTGCCCAGATCCACAAGCACAAGATTGGCAAACTGTTTGCCGAGGGTATCGAAGAGCTCGACGGGCGTACGCGCCGCGCGCACGTCGTATCCAGCCAGCCGAAGCTGGGAGAGCAGTGGCACCGCCACGCCGTCATCCCGCTCAAAGAGCACGACCAAGGGCGCGGTGGACGCGCCCGCATCGGCTTCGAGGATTGCGCCGGGACTCTGGAAACTCACCATCGGCTACCCCATACCCCTCTCACACGACCCCACCAACATCATGTGATTGCGCCATTCAGGCGGCTTTTTTTCGTGACAATGACCAGTATACCATAGCCGCTCAGCCATACAATGCCGAAAAGTACTGTTTCGCGTGACGGAATCTCGCGCAAGCGCCGTAGTGCGCCCGGCCGCCTGTTACGCGCCCTTCGCGACTCCGCCAGCGATGATCGTCCGCTGGACGAGATTGACGCCGAAGTGGTACGCCAGATCGCTCTCCGTCGCGCCTGTCATCACGATCAGGTCGCACCGCTTCCCCGGCTCCAGGCTGCCGACTTCGCCAGCCATCCCCAGCGCCGCCGCCCCGCCCATCGTCGCCGCGCGCAACGCCTCCGCCAGCGACATGCCCA
Organism: Ktedonobacterales bacterium; assembly: GCA_035279925.1. Classification (GTDB taxonomy): domain Bacteria; phylum Chloroflexota; class Ktedonobacteria; order Ktedonobacterales; family JADMIN01; genus DATEGV01. The sequence goes on from DATEGV010000227.1 coordinate 782, forward strand.
TTGCGCTGACCGCCAGCGCGATCATCATCTGCATGTTTTCGCAGTAGCAGGTGCCGGGGTTGAAATCGGTCGCCAGCGCTACCTCAAGTCCATGCTCATAGAAGCGCCGCGCCACGGGATACGGTGTTGCCAGTGAGAACGAGCAGCCGGGCAGTAGCGTCGCCACGACGCCGGCCTCGCGCAGCAGATCGAGTTCCGCGTCCGAGGCGAAGTCAAGGTGATCGGCGGAGACAGCGCCAAGCTCAGCGGCGATGCGCGCCCCACCGGATGGGCCAAGCTGGTTGGCGTGCAGCTTCAGCGCGTAGCCCAGCGCCTTCGCCCGTTCCAGAATCGCCCGTGTCTCCTCCGGCGTGAAGGCAGTCGCCTCGCAGAACACATCGCAGAAACGGGCCACGCCAGCGAATCGTGGCAGCATCTCGTCGCGCACGAGCCGCACGTACTCGTCCCGCTTTTCCGGGGAACCGCGAAACTCCGGAGGCAGGGTGTGCGCGCCCAGAAACGTCGGCACGACCCGTGGACCGCCGGGGTCGCGGCCAAGCTCGCGCATCACGTCGAGGCACCGCTCCTCCGTGGCGATGTCCAGGCCATACCCCGTCTTGCCCTCGACGGTCGTGGTCCCATAGGCGCGCAGGCTCGCCAGGCGCGCGCGGCCCAGGCGCAGCAGCTCCTCACGCGAGGCGGCGCGGGTGGCGCGCACGGTGTTGACGATGCCGCCGCCACGACGCGCGAGCTCCTCATAGCTGACGCCGGCATGGCGCAACTGAAACTCGTCGGCCCGGCTGCCCGCGAAGATGAAATGCGTGTGCGAATCCACGAAGCCCGGCAACACGGCGCGATTGCCGGCGTCCAGCCGCGCGCGCTCCGGCACGGCGTCCAGCCGCACATGCGCCGCGAGATCGCGCTCAGCGCCCACCCAGACGAGCCGACCCTCCCGCGCGGCCAGCGCCCCCTGTTCGATGACACTCAACGGCCCGCTCGCGTCGGGGAGCGTCCCTGGCGGCGCCAGCGTGACGAGGCGACTGGCGCCGGTGAGCGCGAAGTCGGCGTCGAGGAGCGTCTCCGGCTCGTCGGTCGTCATCCTTCGGTTCCCTCTCTCATTAAGCCCTGGCGCGGCCGTAAACTGCCGGCGCACGGGACGAGCCGCGGGCTGAGGCCCGCCGCGCGCGACAAACCGTCCAGCGTTTCGGCATTACACGCCGGTATGCGGCTGGCCGAGCCGCGCGTGCAGGGCGCGGGCGACTCCTGGCGTCACGATGTCGTCCAGGTCGCCGTGCAGTCTGGCGACCTCTTTGAGCAGCGAGGAGCTGATGAAAAGATGGGGCAGCGCGGTGATGATCATCAGCGTCTCGACCTCCGGCGCCTGCTTGCGATTCATCAGCGCCTGCTGGAACTCGTACTCGAAGTCGGTGACGGCGCGCAAGCCCCGCACGATGGCCTGCGCGCCAACCTTGCGCGCGAAGCCTACGATCAGGCCCTCGAAATTCTCGACGCGCACGTTTTCCAGGCCGGAGTCCGCCACCGCCTCACGCCAGAGGTCCATGCGCTCATCGGTGGAGAACATCAAGTTCTTGCTGGGCGTTTTGTAGACGGCGACGATCAACTCGTCGGCGAGGCTGGCGGCGCGGCGGGCGATATCGAGATGGCCCTTGTGGACGGGGTCGAAGGAGCCGGGGTAGACCGCGACGAAGCGGCGGTGCGGCTTGCCGGGGGTATGTTCGTCGTCGCTGTGGGCCGGGGGCGTGCTCTCGTTCCGCATGCGCTGCGCCTCGCTCTCTCGGTGAACGTGGTGTGTCACACGCCTGATTCTACCTGTACAGACCGATGGCTGTCTATCCAGCCGCTCACCACTGCTCGATGCGCGGGCCAGTGATCCAGTTGAAATGGGCGTCGCGCGCGGCCAGCGTCACATCGTACTGAAGGGCGGTCGCGGCGATCCATGACCATGTTCAACAAACAAGGTGTGGCGAGCGGACGGCGAGTGAGTCCGTGCCTGGAAGGCCTTCGGCCGCCAATCCAGGTGAGTTCAGTGTTAGTCGTCAGACCGATGTTGTTCATCCGACCAGGGCCGCTCACACTCTTCGTGCGCCCGTGCCATCGCCTCGCCCGTCGCATCGTCTATCTGAAGGCGTAATAGGGTGTCCGGCATACCACCTAGAGGCAGCGGTGAACTCGCTAATTTGCGCGCGGGGCTAAGTGCGCGCTCCATCGCCTCGCCGACCTCGTCTGAGACACGCAACTGCGCCACGACATGCCCGGGCGTGCCCGGTCCTGGCAGCGGCGTATGCGGAAAGACCGGCGGATGCGCCAGTTCGCGGGCGAAGTTGAGCACGCGCTCCTGCTCGCGCTCCGGCAATTGCGCGACGAGCGATGCGAGTTCCTCGACAATGTTGGACATGGAGTACCTCCTCCGCGCGCGGCTCACGGTTGCTGGACCGCAGTATATCACCACGCGCCCCTCCGGCTCCCCTCCCCCTCGGAAGGGGAAGGGGAAGGGGGATGAGGACCACGTGGGCCCGGGGGTAGGCGTTGATGACGACAGCCTACGCGCGAATCTCGTCCACCAGCGAGAGGTTGACGAAGAGGTCGCAGCTCTGGCGCAGGATCATCGCGGCGGCGTCCTCGAAGGCGGCCACCTCCACACGCACGCCGTGGTCGGAGCAGTATTCGAGCAGCGGCAAGAAGTCGCTGTCGCCGCTCACCAGCACAACCGTGTCCAGCGAACCGGCGTCCACCAGCCGCACGATGTCCATGCAGAGATCGAGGTCCATGTCGGCTTTCTTCGCGCCACTGGCGAAGGTCTTGTAGTTCTTCGTGGTGATGCGGTAGCCAAGGCCCTTGACCGCCGTCAGGAACGCTTGCTCGGCGTGCGGATCGGGGTTGGTCGGCGCGTAGGCGTGGGCGCGAATCAGCCGGCGATTGCCGCGCAGGAAGTCCAGCAGCCGCCCGAAGTCAATCGCGACGCGCAGATTGCGCGACGAGTAGAGCAGGTTCGCTACGTCCACAAAGACGCCGATGCGCTCCGTCGAGGGGAGCTGTGGGAGCATGACCGTCATCGCCGGCGGGCTCGATTGATGGCGCAGCTCGGCGAGCAGGCGATCTGTCTGCTGCTGGATGGCGTGCGTCACCGTCGAGGCGAGCACATTCGACGACATCGGCGGCGTATCGGCTCCACGCTCGTTGCGTCCCGTTCGCGTGTACGGCTCACGAGCGGGACCCGCCGCGCCCCGTGGCTGCGGGCCGAAGCCGCGCGCGAAACTGGGCTCCGGCGAGCCATAGGGACTCTCCGCCTGGCGCGACGGTTGCGCGCCGCCGCCAATATCCCAACTCTGCTCCGGCGTGGCGCGGCGCTCGCGACTGCCGCGCTCATAGGGGCTATATGGCTGCGGCTCGGCATGGTAGAAGGACGTGTCTGGGTAGTCGAAGTAGCCATTGCGGCTCTCCTGTGACCCGGCGGTCTCATCTACGCCAAAGCTCTCGCCCGGCTCAGGTGTCTGGTCGTCGGTCTCCTCATCGGCTCCGGTGGCGGCGTGTCCGCTGCCACGGCGACGACGGCGGCGCGGGCGGCGACCGGGCACGGCTTCGCCATCGCCGTTTGCGGTCTCATCGTCCGTTGCGGCGGGCTCACTCGGCGCGGCTGCCGCCTCCGAAGGCTCGGCCTCTGGCGCGTTGGCGACCTGAGACGGCGCATCAGTCGGGGGCGCCAGCTCCTTCGTGCGCGCCTCCAGATCTTGCAGGCCAAGCGCAGAGACGATGTCGGCGATGCTGTCGCGCCCACCTCGGCGCGCCGGTGGTTCGATGCGCAGCTCAGCGGCGGGAGCCGCCTCCGCCACACTCGCCGATGGCGCGGGAGCCGCCTCTTCCTGGGATTCGGCGGGTGTCGTGAGGACGCCGCTCAGGCGCTCCTGGCGCACGGCCGGCGTCGCCAGCGGGGAGGTGGGCCGGCGACCGAAGCGATAGCGGCTCACTGGGGCCATCTCCCGCGTGTCGGTCGAGGAGGCCTGCGTCGCCTCGGCGGTGTCGAGCGTGAGAGGCGTCGTGGCGGCGATGGGCTGCTCCGGCGCGGCGGTAGGCTCCGTGACGACGGGCACGATGCGTGGCGCGTCCTGTTCAGTCGCGGTGATCGTCGCGGGCAACGGCTCGCCGGCCGTTGGCGTCTCTGGCGCGGACTCCGGCGCGGCGGGCTTGACAAGTTGCACGGCGGGTTGGCCGCCCTGGCGCGGGCCACCGGAGCGTCGTCCCCGGCTGCGGCCAGTCTTGGCGGGCGCGGCGGGTTGCGCCGTCGGCTGCGCGGGCGCGGATTCGACGGACGGTGGTGGGGGCGTCGCCGCGATGGGCGCGTTCTCCACGGCTACCGGGGCCGGTGTCGCGGCCTGCTCCGCGGCGCTCTTCCTCGCGCGTGAGAGCGGACGACGTGGGCGCGGCTTCGGCTTAGCGTTGGTCTGGCCGGCGGTCTCCGGCGTGGGGTTGTTGTCATTGGGTGTTTGGTTCATGGACTCCTACTTCTGCTGAGACGTGGGAGCGCGGAGATGTAGCAGTGGTGGTGAAGCCGATGGAGGGTGATCGCCGCGCGATCGCGGGAGAGCGTTCGAACGGGGAATCCCCGTCGCCACGCCCCTCAATGCGCATGCCAGCTATGACGCGATTGCCTGGCTTGCCACGTCCGCGACCAATACTCTGTTGCTTGCGCCACGTCCCTATGACCGGACCTCCACCCAAAACCACATCTCTCCCGGCTGTCCGTCTCCAGACGGACGCGCTCTCCGTTCAGCGTTCATGCGCTCGCGCCGGCGCGAATCGCACTGCTTGGCTGGGCGCACGCTCCATGCGGGCGCTCCAAATGACCTGTATTAGCGGGGGCGGGCGCCGGGACGTTGTGGACTCACA
>DATEGV010000228.1:0-2272 GCA_035279925.1 Ktedonobacterales bacterium
GGTGAGTATGGACTGTACGGCGCGGGCGCTCCGGGGTACGCGCCCGGAGGCGCGGCAGGCGCTGGCGGCATCATACGCGACGGCTGCATCGGGCGTGAGAGGCCAATCGAGCGGGGAGGCGGTGGCGTCCCGGCGGGCGCGCCCGGAGGCGGCGTGACCCCAGGGGGAGCCGGCGTCCATCCAGCGTTCTGTTGCTGCATCACTGGTGGCGGCGGGATAGACGCCCAGGCGCTCGGTTGACTTTGCTGGCCCGGCTGGCCGGGTTGCCCCGGTTGTTGCGGATCCTGGCGCGGTTGGACCGCTCTGCGAACGGGTCGTGATAGCGGTGGTGGGCCGGCGGGACCATTCCCGGATGAGGGATTTGACATAGCATTGTCCGTAGATTCATTGATCTAGCCGACAGTCAGAGTAGGGACCGCTGACGGGCCGCCGGCAGCAGTGGACGTGAGGTGCGAATGACCTCCCTACGCCGCTTGGCGCCTGTAGCCCGGCACAAGTATATCATGCTCGATGCGCGTGTGAATATAGAGAATTGGCAACCACGAATCGAGCGCCGTGGTGTGATTTGCTCAACCGGGCGGCGCGCATGGGACTATTGCGCGTTGGCCGTTGCGGGTAGACCCCGCGCGTTGCTATAATGGGCAAGCTAGAGCGGGCGGCGCGCATCCTTGGCCATTGGTACGCCGCCTCGCCGATGGGCGACAAAGGGGACGGCACATGCTCGGTCGGATGCTGAAAAACCGCTACAAGCTTATAGATGAGCGCGGCAGTGGCAGCATGGCGACGGTCTACATCGGGCGTGACGTAGAGACCAACCGGCTCTACGCCGTCAAGGTGTTGAGCCGGCAGGCGGCGGCGGAGAGCGAACTCGTCGAGCGATTCCAGCGCGAGTTCGAGCTGCTGTCCCGGCTCTCCGGCCCGCACGTCGTCAGTCCGGTGGATTTCGGCGAGGATCGCGGCTGTCTCTTCATCGTCATGGACTACGTGGACGGCCATAACCTGAAGCACGCCGTCCTCACCGGGGGCGCGTTTGCCGTCGCGCGCGCGATTGACGCGGCACAACAGGCCGCCGCTGGTGTCGCCGCCGCCAACGATCAGGGCATCGTCCATCGTGACATCAAGCCCCAGAACCTGCTGCTGAGTGTAGAGAACGTCGTCAAGCTGACCGACTTCGGTCTGGCGCGCAGCCATGAGTCGCGGGATATCACCGTCACCGGCTTCTTCGTCGGCACGCCGTTTTATGTCGCGCCGGAGCAGGTGGAGAACAGCCGCAAGGCCGACGTGCGAGCCGACCTCTACTCGCTGGCGTGCGTCTTCTTCGAGCTGCTGACCGCGCGCGTGCCGTTTGACGGCGAGAACGCCTGGGACGTCGTCATGCGCCATCTCAACGGCCCGATTCCCTCGCCGCGCGCTCTGCGGCCGGAACTCCCGCCCGACTTCGACAGTTTCTTCACACGCGCGCTTGCCAAGCAAGCGGACGCCCGTTACCAGACACCGCAAGAATTCGTTCAGGCCCTAGAGGCGTTACCGGTTGCTGAGCGGCCCACTTCGGCGCCGCTCGCGACTGAAGGCGGCATGGGCGCGCTCGTGAGCGCGACCGGGAGCAGTTTTGTGCTGCACGCGCCGGAGATGGTGGTCGGGCGCAGTGATCCACAACGCGGCACGCGCCCGGATGTGGATCTGCTCGCGCTGGACCCCGCGCAGACTGTCTCGCGCCGTCATGCGCGTGTCGCGCGCCGCGCGGGCCATTTCTATATCGAAGATCTGAACGCATTCAATCGAACGCGCGTCAATGGCGCTCAGTTGATCCCTCATCAGGAGGTCGAGCTCCAGACCGGCGATGCGCTGCGACTTGGCAATGTTGAGCTTCACTTTGAGGTACGCCCCCGCTAGTCGGGTCGGCGGATGGAAGGAACGGACGGTATGGGAGCGCATTTTGCGGCGAATGCCCACGCGGTGTTAGCCGCCAGCAGTGGCGGACTGGGCGGCAACGTCGCGGTCGCGCTCGGCGCGGTCGTCGTGATCGTGGCCATTGTGCTGGTGTTTTTCATGGTCATGCGCAGCAATGGCGGATCGCGCAAGGCCGCGAACGGCCTCGGCTACGACGCGCATCAGGGACCGCTCGGCCAACCACGCGACGGCGCCCCCGGCATGGGTGGACGCCGCCAGCCGCCGCAATCCGCTGGATGGGCCGACGATGACGGCTACGGAGCCGGACCCGCGCCAGCCGATCTTGGCAATCAGCGCGGACCCGCGGGCTGGGGACCCGGGC
>DATEGV010000229.1:0-30970 GCA_035279925.1 Ktedonobacterales bacterium
CTCACCATGCGCACCGATGTGACCATCGGCGCCGGCGCCGTGCTCGACGCGCGCCAGGCCGCCGAGGCGATCTCCGCCGGCGCGCGGTTCATCGCCTCGCCGATCCTCTCACCCGAGCTCGTGCCCGTCTGCCGCGACGCCAACGTCGCCTGCGTGCTTGGCGCGCTCACGCCCACCGAGATCATCGCGGCGCAGCGCGCGGGCGCGGAGATGGTGAAGCTTTTCCCCGCCGAGGCGCTAGGTGGCCCAATGTATGTCCGCGCCCTCTTTCGCCAGCTCTCGCACATGAGCTTGCAGATCTCCGGCGGGTTCACGGCGGAGAATATGGGCGAATACCTCGCGCTACCCATCCGCACGCTGGCCCTGGGCACGCTGCTCGTGCCGCGCGTGCTGGTGGAGCGGGGCAACTGGCAGGCGATCACCAATCGCGCCCGCGCCTTCGTGGACTTCGTGGCCAACCCGCACGCGAACGCCGCGCGCTTCCTGGCGATGATGGGCATCGCCCCGCGACCAGTTCCCGCGCAGGGCGCTGGCGCGGATGCGCAGATACCCGTCGCCAATGTTCCCACCATGCCGATCTCCCCCAACGCCGTCGCCGCCGCGCTCCAGTCCTCGCCGAGCGCGTCGAACAGCGGCTTCAAGCCGTGGGACTCCCGACCGGTCGAGCTTGGCGACGACGAGGACTGGTTGCGTTAAGCGTTGATTGACCGAGAGGAGCGCGCGATGAGCGATCAGCGCGTCGTCATCATCACCGGCGGCGGCAGCGGTATGGGGCTCGCCTGCGCCAAAGCCTTCGCGGCCGTGGGCGCGGCGGTCGCCATCATTGGCCGCACCAAGGAGCGTTTGCGCGCGGCGGCCGAAAGCGTTGGGCCAGATTGCGCCTGGTATCTGACCGATGTGGGCAAACGCGAGGAGGTCGAGGGCGCGGTGGCGGCCATCGTCGCGCGCCACGGCCGCGTCAACGTCCTGGTGAACGCGGCGGGATACCTCGTCGGCGTCGGCGCGTATACTCCACTGGACGAGGCCGAACGCAACTTCGACGAGACGCTCAGCGCCAATTTGAAAGGCGCGCTGCTGATGTCGCTCGCGGTCACACCGCACCTGGTCCGTCCCGGCGGCCGCATCATCAATATCAGCTCGATTGCCGCGTACACCGGCGGCAGTCGCGGCGGCGCGATAGACTATGCCGCGGCGAAAGCCGGCCTCATCGGCCTGACGCACGGCTTTGCGCGTGACCTCAGTAAAGAGGGCGTGACTGTCAACGCCATCGCGCCCGGCTTCATCGCGGAGACCGGCTTCACTGGCGGCTGGTCGCCGGAACGCGTCCGGCAGATCGTCGCGGAGACGCCGGCGGGGCGACCCGGTTACGGTGTTGACATCGCGGCGGCTGTGCTCTACCTCGCTTCGCCCCAGGCGTCGTTCGTCACCGGCCAGGTGCTCAACGTCAACGGCGGTTGGCTCTTCGGGACCTGATGGAGCTATCCTACTGGGCGAGCGGCTCAGCCGCGGTCCATGCTAACATCTCAAAGGCGTGTGACGGCGCGCGTCACCATCCAGACGATCAAGCCAGTGAGGCGACGGGAGCCATGACGGAGAACAAAACGGTAGTCGAGACGACCGCGCCCGCCCGCCACCCTCGTAAACCGGCCACCGGCGTCTTTTTCCGTCGCGCGACGATGCGCCGCGCCATCCTCGAAGCCATCACCATCTTCGTAGCGGGCCGGCTACTGGCGATGGTTCCCGTTGACTTCTGGCCGTTCTTCCTCTACCCGTTCGTGCTCGTCCTGCGCCTCGTCCTGTACTTCTCCCCGCCGGTCTGGGCCGCCACCCGCGTGCTCTCCACCAAGCGTGAGAAGATGAGCCGGCGCTTCTGGAGGCTGGGCTGGCGGCTCGCGCTGTACTGCACCCTCGCCAACGCCGTCCTCTCGCTGGCCATCGGCGAGGCGTCGCTCTGGGGCGGCGCAACCTCCGGGCCCGATCTGCTGCGCTTCGGCGCGCGCGGCTCCAGCGCGCTCTCACCGGGAAGCTGGCTGCTGGGCGAGGCGATCACGCTGATCGTGCTGGCCGCGTACTTCACGCTCGCCGTCGTCTGTACGCGCCTCGCCAACGGCGGCTTCATGCGCTTCACGATGCCCGCAGGCGACGGCCGCGTCACGTTGTAGGCGGGCTAATCCTCCAGCGGCGCGCGGCCCGCGAAGCCCGCGTCCACCTCATGCCACCAGGCGATACGCGGCTCACCCAGCCGCCAGCACAAGAGGACGACTCGCCCGTCGCGCAGACTGGGGAAATCAATCAGCCCCGTCGCGAGATCCTTCACTTCGATGCCGCGCGCGTTCAGGTCCGTCAGGGCGTCCCTCATCCGCTGTTCGCACAGACGCGCTTGGGCGCCAGGATCGTCCGCGCCGTCGCGGTGCGCGTGGCCGTTCCCCATCGCCTTCGTCCGCTCAGCGGCCATGCGCTGTTGTAGCGCCACCAGTTCCGCCGCGCACCGCTGGATCTCGCGCAGGATCGGCTCGACCACCGGGAGCAGCGCCTCCGCCTCAGCGCGCGTGAAGTACCGTGGCGTCATGGCCGCGCCTCCATTGTTCCTTGCCGTGCCGCCCTCGGCTCGCCTCGCCGCGAGTGCTCCGCCTCCCCCTTCCCCCGTGGGAAAGGGGGCTGGGGGGTTAGGTTCTGTATGACCGCCGCGTCTTCCGTCACTCCCGCGTGATAGCGACGACGGCGCCCGCGCCGGGACCCGCGTGTGTGCCGACGACCGGCCCCAGCGAGAACGTCTCGATCGCGCCGGACCAGAAGCCGCGCACGATCTGTTGTAACTGCTGGCCGACCGCGTCGTCGCTCTGCGCGATGGCAACCGCCTCCAGCGGGCCCAGCGCCCCGATGATCTCGCCGATGCGCCCCTGCGCCCGGGCGCGAGTGCGCGGCTTGTCCAGAGGCAGCACCTCACCTTCCTTCACCTCCAGCAGCGGCTTGATGTTCAGCAAAGCGCCCAGCAGCGCGCTGCTCTTGCCGATGCGTCCTCCCCGTTGCAGGTACGTGAGCGTGTCCAGCACGGCGACGAGATGGATGCGATCGAGCAACTGCTCCGCGTGCGCCTTGACCTGCGCCAGCGACGCGCCGTTGCGCGCCTCCTCCGCGACGATCTCGGCGGGCAGGCCGAAGCCCGCGCTCACCTGCTTCGAGTCAATCACCTCGATGGGCACTCCCGTCGCGGCGGTCACTTCGTCAGCCGCCGTCCGTGAGACGGAGTACGTCGCGCTCAGCGCGCTGCCGATGTGCATCGCGAGGATGCCGGTCGCGCCCTCGCCGACGAGCTTGCGATACCGTTCCTCGAAGAGCGCCGGCGGTGGCGTGGAGGTCGTGGGCGTTTTCGGACTGTTGGCCAGCCTGCGGTAGAAGCCGGGGCCATCCAGGTCAACGCCGTCACGAAATGACTCGTCGCCGAACTCCACCGTGAGCGGGGCCACCTCGATGCCAAGCTCACGCGCTCGTTGCGGGGGAATGTCCGCCGTGCTGTCAACGAGGATGCGCACTGCCACTGTTGAACCACCCTTACAATCAGGCCACTCTGGCCTCGTCACTCCACCAAGCCAATGTGGCCTTGTCACTCCGCTGAGATGATATAGGCGTAGTACGGCTGACCGCCGTGTATCACCTCGATCTCCTGCTCCGGGAACCACTCTTTGATACGACTCGCCATGTCGTTGGCGGCCTGCCCGGTCACGTCCGCGCCGTAGTAGACCGTGACGATCTCGTACTGCTCGGTCTGCATGCGGCTGAGCGCGTCATGGACCACTGTATCGAGGTCCGTGCCCGCCGTCACCAGCCGCCCGTTGACGAGGCCGATCACGTCACCCTCGGTCACGTTGATACCGTCAAGCTGCACCGTGCGGACGGCGCGCGTGATCTCCGCGGTGTGGACGCGCTTGATCGCCTCTTCCATCGCCTGTCGGTTCACCTCGAAAGCCGCCTCGAAGTTGTACGCCAGCAGCGCGCTGACGCCCTGGGTGAGCGAGTCCGACGGGATGACGACAACCTCTTTGCTGGTAAGCTCCGGCACCTGACGCGCGCTCAGGATGACATTGCCGTTGTTCGGCAGGAGGATGACCTTCGTCGCCGGACACGCCTCCACCGCCGCCAGGAGCTCCTGGGTGCTGGGGTTCATCGTCTGGCCGCCAGGCACGATCGCCGCCACGCCCAGGCTTTCGAAGACCTTCACCCAGCCCTCGCCCGCCGCCACCGCGACAGTGCCCACCCCTCCGACCACCCGCTCCGACGCGGGCCGCGCCGGCGGGGTGGCGACCGCCGCGCCCGTTCCGCCGCCCGTAGTCATCGTCGCGCCATTGGCGGACGCGCTCGCTCCACGTTCGCGCGCGCCCTCGGCTGCGTAGCGCAGGCTCTGCTCCTGAAGGTTCTCGATGTTGATGTCCTGCAAGCTGCCCAGACCGACGCCGTAGTCGAGGATCTGTCCGGGGCGCGGTGTGTGGGTGTGGACCTTGAGGAGTTTGGAGTCGCCGGCGACGACCGTGGAGACGCCGCCCATGCTGGTGATCGTGTCGCGGATGCTCTCCATATCGAGGTTCTCGCCGTGCAGCAGGAAGACCACCTCGTAGCCGAACTCCTCCTCGATCTCGACGTTGCCTCTGCGAATCTCGGCGTGCTCTTCCGTCTGCTCGCGGTGGCTCAGCTGCACCGACTCGCCGCGCGTGTAGCGCCACATGCCTTCGAGAATCGTCGTCAACCCCTGGCCGCCCGCGTCCACCACGCCCGCCTGCTTGAGCGTCGGCAGCAGATCGGGCGTCCTGGCGACGGCGGCGCGAGCGGCGGCAACCGTGTCGCCCAACAGCGCGGCCATGTCGCTGCCGCGCGCGGCGCTCTGTTGCGCGGCCTCGGCGCTCTCGCGAATCACCGTCAGAATCGTACCTTCGACCGGCTTGATGACGGCGCGGTACGCCAGCTTGGCCGCCACCTGCAAGGCATTGGCGAAGTCCGTGGCGTTGAAGGTCGTCTTCTGTTCCAGGCTCTGACTGATGCCACGCAGAATCTGGGAGAGGATCACGCCGGAGTTGCCGCGCGCTCCCATCAGGGCGCCGCGTGAGAGGCGCTCGGCGATCACGAAGGCGGCGGTGTCGTTCGAGTCGGCAATCTCTTTGGTGGCGGCTCGCATCGTCAGCGACATGTTGGTGCCGGTGTCGCCGTCCGGGACGGGGAACACGTTGAGGGCGTTGATGGCTTCGCGGTGCTGTTCGAGCCAGGCGTGCCCGGCCATCACCGCTTTTTTGAAATCTTGGCCGTTGAACACGCTGATGTGTTTCGGCCGCTGGCGCGAAAACCGCGCCAGGAAGCTGCCAGAGCGAGAGTTTGAAGACATACTATGTGCTGAAGGCGGGACGCCCTCACAGCCCTCCGTACCTGCTGTCTCGAACGGCGTATCCGACGGGCCACCCCAGCGCGACCCGACACGCCCGTTTAGCGTTCCGCATGCACGCGCAGCGCCTGCACGTTGACGTTCACCCGCGCCTCATTCGCTCCCAGCGCGGATTCCACGGCAAACTTTACCGTCGCCATGACGCTGTGCGCGACTTCGGTGACGCGCAGCCCATACTCCAACACCACAAACACATCCACTTCAACGTGTCCATCCACGAACCGCACGTCCACGCCCCGCGCATACTGGCCCGGCGACACCAGCTCGACCCGGCCGAAGCGCGGTCGCCGCGTGGCGACGCCGACGACGCCGTAGCACTGGGCGACGGCCCGCCCGGCGATGGTCGCGATGGCGCGTGGGGCGATCTCGACGCGCCCGGCCCGATGAACCATGTCGTCGCGCGGCGATTGGGCGAGCGCATTGGCTCCCCGGCTCGTGGCCGGCGATGATCCGCGAAATGGCGCCTGTGGCATAGTCTCCCCTGTCGCGATCCCCGAGTGAGGATATCGCTGCCTATTCTAGCACGCGGCGTCGCGTCGCGCTTGCGCGGTTCGGCGCGTCGTGTTATACTCATTCGGTGTCTTTCGCATGCTGTGCGCGCGCCGCGCGCGGGGCTGCGGGGTATCGTACCATCGCGGACCATCACGGTCAATCGCGAATTTGACACGGACGCGACGCCGCCGCGGGGTGATGCGCGCCGTGTTTTAGACAGGTCAGCCGGACGCCGGGTAGTCGTGGATCGCTGGGCGAGGGTTGGCGTCTTGAAGGAAGGTGTGTATGGCCGCTCGGTGTGATGTCTGCGCGCGCAGGCCGCAGTACGGCAGCAAAGTTAGCCACTCCAACCGGCACACCAATCGCCGGTTCAAGGTGAATGTGCAGCATCGCCGCGTCGTGCTTGACGGCCAGGCGCGCAACGTGCATATCTGCACGCGCTGCCTTCGCAACATGGTCAAGGTGGCGAAGACTCGGTAGGCGTTTGCCGCCGACGCTACGCCGCACGACGACAGCAGTGACCGAATCGGGCTGGGAGTACGCGCTCCCGGCCCGTTTTGCGTGCGTTTTAGCGCCGCGACTCGCGTGTCTTGAGCTGGCCGCACGCCGCCGCGATATCGTCGCCCCGCTCGGCGCGCACGCTGTTGCTGACGCCGCCGGCAAGCAGCTCGTCACGGAAGGCGCGGATCGCCTCGCCGGATGGCACGCGGAACGCGGCGCTGGTCGCGTTGACGGGGATCAGATTTACGTGGCAGAGCTGACGCAGCGGCGCCAGCAGATCGGCGAGTTCACGCGCCTGCTCCACGCCGTCGTTCACCCCCGCCAGCAGCACGTACTCGAACGTCACCTGCCGGTTGGTCGCCGCCGCATACGTCCGGCAGGCGTCCAGCACCGCCGCGATGGGATACTTGCGCGTCACGGGCATCGTCCGCCCGCGTAGCTCGTCGTTGGGCGCGTGCAGCGAGATGGCGAGATTGATCTGGAGCGGCTCCTGGGCCAGCCGCAGGATGCCGGGAACCAGCCCCACCGTCGAGACCGTCATATGCCGCGCGCCGATGTTCAGCCCCTCCGGCATGTTCAGGACGCGCACCGCGTGGAGCGTGTTGTCGTAGTTGTGGAACGGCTCGCCCATGCCCATGAAGACGAGATTCGTCACATGGTCGAGCGTCTGCCCATCCGGCGCGGTCCAGGGCGTGCGGCGCAGCTCGCGGGCGAAGTACACCACCTGCGCCACGATTTCTCCCGCCGTGAGGTGCCGGTCGAAGCCCATCTGACCCGTCGCGCAGAAGGTGCAGCCGTAGGCGCAGCCCGCCTGCGTGGAGACGCAGACCGTGGCGCGGGCGCGGCTCTCCCCGATCGCGGGATAGAGCATCAGCACCGTCTCGATCAGGCGGCCGTCCGCCAGTTCCAGCAGCAGCTTGCGGGTGCGCCCGTCCTTGGACGCCAATGATGCGCGCACACGTGGCCCAGCGATGGTGGCCTCAGCCGCCAACGTCTCACGCAGCGCGGCGGGCAGATTGCTCATCGCCGCGAAGTCATCCACGAGCGCGCCGTAGACCCAGCGCAGAAGCTGCGCCGCACGGTAGCCTGGTTGGCCGCGCGCAGCGAGCCAGTCGCGGAGCTCGTCGAGTGTCATGCCCAGCAGGTCGGCGGCCGTTGTGACGGAGTCGGCGCTGTTGGATGTGAGAATGGGGAGTGTGCCAGTCAACGTACTGTCCTATGTAGCTGTAGAATCATGGAACGTTTGGTATCGTCCTAGTCCGCGGAGGCGGACTTGGCGGCCGCAGGCCATCCAGACGCGAATTTATTCGCCGGCCTCTCGCCGCCGGCGAGTCTTCACGAGAAAGTCGCGGTGGCGAGCGTGGGATGCCCACGCAGCACATCCATCGCCGGCAGGGCGCGTTTGCCCTCCAATTGTATCACGTCCAGCGCCAACGCCCCCTGCCCGCAAGCGCAGACCAGCCCGCCCGCCGTGGCGTCCACAAAGCACATGCCCGGCTCATGGCGGTCAGCGGTCATGGCGACGGGATGCGCCTGAAGAACCTTCACCACGCGCCCCACCCAGCGCGTGAAGGCGCCCGGCCGTGGACTGTATGCGCGGACCTGGCGGCCAACCTCCTCGGCGGGTTCTGTCCAGTCAAGCAGGCAATCCTGATGGCGAATCGGGCGTGTCATCGTCGCCAGCGCGTCATCCTGGGGTCGAGGGGTCATCCCGCCCGCCAGCCACTCCGGCAGCGTGCGTATCAGCAGGTTCGCGCCCAGGGTGGCCAGTGCGGTTGTGAGCGAGCCGGTCGTGTCGTCGCCGGCGACCGGGATGGCGTCCTGTGAAAGGATCGGGCCGGTGTCCAGCCCCTCGTCCATCAGCATGATCGTCACACCGGTCTCGGCGTCGCCCGCGAGGATCGCCGCGCTGATGGGGGCGGCCCCACGATGGCGCGGCAACAGCGAGGCGTGGACGTTGAGGCAGCAGTGCGCCGGCAGTTCGATGATCGTGGAGGGCAGAATCTGACCGAACGCGGCGACGATGATGACGTCAGGCGCCAGCGACGTAAAGAACTTTTCAGTCTCCGGGCTACGCAGCGAGCCGCGCTGAAAGACGGGTATACCCTTCTCAGTCGCATACTGCTTGACAGGAGAGAAGGCCACCTTGCGGCCGCGCCCCGCCGGTTTATCCGGGCGGGTGGCGACGCCGATCAGGTCGAGTCCCGTCGCCCAGAGGCGCCCGGGCGCGGTATGCTCCACCAGCGCGGCGAGCGACGGAACCGCGAACTCTGGAGTGCCCATGAAGAGGACGCGCAGCGACGGTTTGCTAAAAATCTGCACTCGGCGCTCCATTCTTGTGCGGGCGCGCGTTGTCTTGTCCTGGCCACGTTGTCCAGTCACAGAGTATACTGCACATCCCGGCGGACGCCAGCATAGTCGAGCCACCGCGACAGGGTCTTTTCATGCTCTGTGGTGATTCCAGTCCGCGCAGGCGGACTTCGCGGCCGAAGGCCCTCCAGGCGCGAATTTATTCGCCGGCCTCTTGCCATGTCGGCGACGGGGGATGAGCATGAAAAGACCCTGGCCACCGCGAGTGAGTCACGAAGGAGAGGCGCACATGGATCGCGAGACGTTGATCGAGGCGGCGCGGGCAGCGGCGGCGCACGCCTACGCCCCCTACTCAAAGTTCCGCGTCGGCGCGGCGGTCGTCGTCGAGACCGGCGAGGGTCCGCGCGTCGTCACCGGCGCGAACGTTGAGAACTCCTCGTACGGCCTCACGGTCTGCGCGGAACGGGCGGCGCTCGCCGCGGCGTGTCTGCTGGCCGAAGCGAGCATGTCCAGAGACGTGTATCCGAAGCCCACCATTACGCATGTCGCGATTAGCTGCGTCTACGCGGACGAGGACGCCGACGCCTCCGAACGCTTGCCGTGTGGCGCGTGCCGTCAGTGGCTCGCCGAACTCGCCCCGCGCGCCGTGTACTACGTGGACGGCATCCCCGACGACCTGCGCCTGGACGACCTGCTGCCCTACGCTTTTCACTTGCCCGACTGATCGGACGCTGGACGATCGAACGCTGGACGATCGGACGCCGGACGATCGGACGCCGGCTGATCGAGCGCGGCGTGATACTCCCGCGCGTACCGTTGATAGTGGCGCACGCCCTCCGCGACTCGCTGCCGCTCAGCTTCGGTGACGGCGCGTGCGACCTTGCCGGGAACGCCCATGATGAGTTGTCCGGCGGCGAACTGTCTGCCCTCAGGGACGAGCGCCCGCGCCGCGACGATACAGTCCGCGCCGACCACCGCGCCGTTCAGCACGGTGGCGCCCATGCCGACCATTGCGCCGTCCTCAACGGTCGCGCCGTGGATCACCGCACCGTGGCCAAGGGTGACTTCCGCCCCGATGACGCACGGCATCCCCTCATCCACGTGGATGACGCAGTTGTCCTGCACATTGCTGCGCTCGCCGACGCGCACGGCGGCGGAGTCCGCGCGAATCACCGCGCCGAACCAGACACTGGCGCCCGAGGCGATGACCACATCCCCGGCGATGGTGGCGGACGGCGCGATGAAGGCATCGGCGGCGATGCGCGGCCAGACGCCCTTGTAGGGCAGTATCGGCATGTTGAAACCCTCCTGTCGCCAACGGCAACCACGCGTCGCGCCCGCTTATTGTACGCGCGGAGTGGCGCCAGCGCCCAGGATGTCCCGCGCCAGCTTGATCGCCTCCGTAAGTGTGAGCGCGTCGCCGCCTCCGTCCGCGCGAGGTGTGGTCGGCGTCGCCAGCGCCTCGCGAATGAGCGCCTGGGTGCGCCGCTCTTCGTCGCCGTCTTCGTCCTCCGGCGCGGAGACCCCGTGTTCCGCGCGGACCCTCTCCACTGTGTTCCAGAGCCGCGCCGCCCGCTCCGCCTCGCCGCGCATGACCGCGACACGCGCGACGGCCGCCAGCGTGTTGGCGATCTGCGCGGGATTGCCTTGGGCGGCGCGTAACGCGAGACACTCCGCGAGCGCGCTGGCCGCGCCGTCCACGTCGCCCCGTCGTACGGCGATAAGGCTAAGGTTATAGAGCGTCCAGGCGATGTGTTCGGCATCTGCAATCTCGCGGAAGCGCGCCAGGCCCTCATTCAGAGCGCGCAGCGCGCGCTCGTCATCCCCTTCACGGCGGGCAAGCTCACCCAAGCTCGTCAGTGAGGTCGCGAGCGCGCCGGGGCTGTACACTGACCGCCGTAGCGCCAGCGACTCCTCCAAGAGCGTGCGCGCGGTTGAGTAGTCGCGTTCGCGCATCGCCAGGCCACCCAGGCCCGCGACCGCATGGGCGATGATCCACGGATCGCCAATGGGCCGGCTGATGGCGAGCGACCGCTCATAAGCGTCACGCGCCGCCCGCGCATCCCGGGCAATCACCACTTCAGCGAGCACGAACAGCGCCAACGCCTGATACCAGGGATCGTCCACCGTCTCAAATGCGGCGATGCTGGCGCGCGCGTGCTGTTCCGCGGCCACGGCGTCTCCCTGATAGAGGGTCGTCAGCGCGAGCGCCACGAGCGCCTTGCCCAGGTTGCGCTGGTCATCGAATGCGCGCAGCAGCTCGATACTTTGACCTAAATACTGGGCCGAGGGCGCGAACTCACCCATGTTCCAGGCCAGCTCGCCAGCGGCGTAGAGCGCCATCGCGTAGCTCCAGCCCCGCGTGTTGATGTTCTCCTTCGCCAGCGCCGCCCTGCACCATGCCCATCCTTCGCTGTCGCGGCCCACGGCGTCCCAGAACCAGTCCAAATTGCCGACGATGCGCAGGGCGCGCTCGGTCTCGTCATGGTCGAGCGACCAACGGAGGGCCGCGCGCACGTTGTCCACTTCGAGCGCCGCCGAACGCGCCCACTGTGTCCGCTGCCCACTCACCAGGCCCCGCTCGGCGCGGACCGTAAAGGCGAGCGTCACGTCGGCGTGACGTCGGCGCGCGGTCTCCTCCTCGCCGCTCGCGGCCAACTCCTCCTCCGCGAACTCGCGAATCGTCTCGAGCAATCCGTATCGTGTGCGGCCGTCTGCGCCGCGTTCAGTCCGCACAAGGCTGTTGTCGACCAACGTTTCCAGCGCGTCCAACACATCCTCCGGCATGCCATCCACGCCCTGACACAGCGCCTCCGCACTCTCCAACGTCCAGCCGCCGACGAAGACGGCAAGCCACCGCAGCAACCGCCGCTCGCGCGGGGCGAGCAGATCGTAGCTCCACGCGATGGCGTTGCGGAGCGTCTGCTGGCGGGTGGGCAGATCGCGCGGACCATGTGTGAGGAGCCGCAGCCGCTGGTGGAGTCGCGCCGCGAGTTCTTGGAGGGTCAGGCGCCGGGCGTGCGCGGCGGCAAGCTCGATGGCCAGCGGCAGGCCATCCACGCGTAGGCAAATCTCCGCGACGGCCGGCGCGTCTATCGCGGTGAGGGTGAAACGGTGATCCACGGCGCTGAGACGGTCGAGGAAGAGCGCCGCCGCCGGAATCTCCGCGAGGCGTTCGATGTCGCCGCTCACGTTCCGACTGGGCAGCGCCAGAGGCGGCACTTCGTATTCGTGCTCGCCAGTGACGCGCAAAAGCGCGCGGCTGGTGATGAGCGCCTTCACGCCGGGACACGCGCCCAGCAGATCACCGACGACCGGCGCGGCGGCCGCCACCTGCTCAAAATTGTCGAGCGCGAGCAGTAGTCGTTTCGTGTGGAGCGCTGCCTTGAGGCGATCCAGCGGCTGTTCGTCAGCCGTCTCCGCCAGGCCAAGCGCATGTGCGATGGTAGCGGGCACGAGGCTAGGGTCACGCAGAGCCGCAAGCGTGACGAAACGCACGCCGTCCGGGAATGAGCCGCGCACATCGGAGGCGACCGCCAGGGCCAGTCGCGTTTTGCCAACGCCGCCCGGTCCCGTCAGCGTAAGCAGCCGGACAGATGGGTGGCTCAGGAGTTGGCGCACTTCCGCGCGGTCGGCGTCACGGCCGATAAGCGAGGTCAGCGGCGTAGGGAGATTCGTCAGCCGGTCCTCGCCGGCGCTATTTGCGTCGGGCGGGAACGCATGGCCGCGCGCCGCCGCCAGCAGATTCGCTCGGTCATCTGTGTCGAGATCGAGCGCGTCGGCCAACAGGCGCACCGTGTCGTAGTAGGGGCTGGCGCGTCTGCCGCGTTCCAGGTCGCTGATGCCGCGCACACTTAGGCCGGCGCGCTCGGCGAGCGCCTCCTGCGTCAACCCGGCCGCCGCGCGATAGCGCTTGAGCCACTCGCCAAATGGCGCTGAGGGTCTGGTGGACATGGCGACTCACTCCCCAGGGCGTGTCATTGCTCTTCGCCAGTATATGCGATTTTGCGGCGGGCGCGATGCGTGACTGCGTGGGTAGCGCGTGGGTAGCGCGTCTGGCGGCGCGAACTCCTCTCGGGCACACTGGGAACAGCGATCCACATCGGTGGGTGACGCGGTACGACACGCCAGAGAGAAACGGAGCTGTCAACGATGCAAGCGAAGACGCAGACGCAGACCAAGAGCTTCAACAGCCCAGATGAAGTGCGGACACCGCCGCGCGCGAGAACGGAGATCGTCAATTTCGGCGACATGTCGGTCGTTCGCATGACCTGTGAGCCGGGCTGGAAGTGGTCGGAGCACATCAAACCAATCGCCGGGACGGAGAGCTGCCAGGGCACACACTTCACCTATGTCGTTTCTGGGCGGTTCCGTACGGTGATGGATGACGGCCGGGTTGACGACCTCGGCCCAGGCGACATCGGCATCACCGGACCGGGCCACGACGCCTGGGTCGTCGGCGACGAGCCGTGTGTGCTCCTCGACATTCAGGATGCCAGCCGCAACGTATAACCCAACACCTGGGAGGGGAGAACGAGATGGTGACCATCCCAGCGCAGACCGGCTGCGTCTGCCTGGCGCCCGGTGAGGGCGAGCGGATCCGCATCTTCGACGAAGTGATGACCGTCAAGATCACCGGCGACGACACGGCGGGCGCCTACGCATGCGTCGAGGGGTCCGTCGCGCCGGGCGGTGGGCCGCCGCTGCACGCGCATCCCGGGCCTGAGATGTTCTATGTGCTTACGGGCGAGTTCGCGTTCACGGTGCGCGACGCGAACGGGGTCTCGACGTTTCGCTGTGGGCCCGGCGGGATGGCGCATGCGCCGGGCGGCGCGCCACATCGCTTCGAGAATATCAGCCCGACGCGAAGCACGATGATGATCGTAGGCGCGGCGGATACAGTGGACTTCCTGCGCGAGCTTGGCGCGGCGTTCCCGCCCGGCGCTGAGCCGGATATGGAGAAGATGCTCGCTATCCACGCCAAATACAACGTCGAAACCTTCCACGGCGAGGAAGGCAGCCGTCCCGAACCACATAAGGACGGCGCCACGAGTGAGCGCGCGCGGGCGCTGGCCTGGCGCTTCGAGCAGGCGCATGAGTCGCTCGTCGCGCTGGTCGAGGGCTGCCCACCCGACCGCTGGAGCGCCGTCTGCGCCGACACCGGGCGAACGGTTGGCGTCGAAGCGCACTCCATTGCGCGGCGCATCTCTGTCATCGCCGCGATCATTCAGGCGATCGCCGACGGGCGGGACTATCCGCCGCTGGCTGCTGAGCTGCGGCGTACGGCGACTGAGGGCGATGCGCTGGAGCCTGCCGGCAAAGAACAGACGCTCGCGCTACTGCGTCGCAATGGCGCGCTGGCCGCGCAGATCTACCGGCGGTTCACTGACGAGCAGCTGTCATGGGCTGGCGTAGCCGTCGCCGGTGAGGCGCCATCCACCGTCGCGCGCCTGATTGACGTGATGGCCATCGGCGCGATCACCAGTCGCGGTGAGGACATCCGGGCGGCCATCGGCGGCTAGGTAAACGCGCCTAATTGCCGCCACACTAACCATTCCACAGGTCGCTCGGGATGATCGCGAAGATCGCCTGCGCGGCCTGTGGGTCCGCCTGCTCGACGCCCAGGAAGCAGTAGACGCAGGCTCGTCCCTGCCCCGTCAGGATGCCGGCCTCGCTGAACGAGTTCCGCGTGACATGTGTCGTGCGCGCCACCTCGGCGTCGGCGGGTAGCCCCAGCGCTATCGCTTCAACTGGCCGCGCGTTCGATAGCGCGGCGCGCAGGCGGCTCGCCCCCGGCAGCGCATTGCCGCGCGCCAACGCCAGCAGCGTCACCATATCGCTCGCGCTCGACACGTTTTCGCGATACGCGGCGCGCGTGTCATCCCCGAAGCGTCCTTCAAGGCGCGTCTGGCGCAACCCCATGCGCATGGCCGTCTCGTTGACTTCGCCGCGACCGACAAGATCGAGCAGCGCGTTCGCGGCGGCGTCATCCCCGCTGAGTGACAGCGCGAGCAGGTCACCGATGGACCGCTCTCCATCCGCGTCCATCGCGTCATCCACGGGCCGCGGCAGCCGCTCGTCGAGGCGAAACTGGCCAAGGTCGGCGCGGCGCAGCGTCTCCACCGCCAGGGGCAACGCGAGCAATCCCGCCGCCGGCAACGCATCCTCCGCGCGAATCATCACCGATGGCCCGGCGCTCCCCATCCACCGGGCGGCGAACGCCGTACGTCCCGGCAGCGACGTGAGCCGGGCAGCGCATCTCGCCGCCACGTCATCATCGTGATCGCGCGACTCCACTCTCGGCTCTCCCCCATTATCGCTACGTTTCAGCGCGTATGCTTGCGCAACGTTCAGTTGCCCCACGGATGCCCGTGCCGCGCCGTCACGAAGTATTGTACATGCGCGCGGACCTCACCCCCCAGCCGCCTCTCCGGCGAGGAGAGGGCGAACCTAGCCCGAAGGTCGCGGCGCTGGCTCCCCTTCCCTCCGCATGGGGAAGGGGCGGGGGGATGAGGCGAGTCAGAGCGCTGGGGGATGAGACGAGCACGCAACATTGTCACCACATTGAGCGCGTGCTATAATCCCTGGCACGAGAGTTAGTGTATGTTGTACACCTAACACGAAGTCGTCACGGCGCGGATGGCTATCACTGGTGAGAGAGTCCGCGAACGATCCCCCGGCGCGCTGCGATGCGCCCGGTAGGAGGCGCACTTGAACAGCATCGGCGGCTCCGGCGTGGCCGGCGCGCACGACACCTATCCCGCCCGCGAAGTGGCGTGCGATGTCCTGATTATCGGCGGCGGCATCGCCGGATTGACTGTGGCGCTGAGCCTACCGCCCGACCTGCGCGTCGTCCTGTTGACCAAAGGCGCGCTTGGCGAAAGTAACACCCGCTACGCCCAGGGTGGACTCGCCGCAGCGATGGGCGTGGACGACAACCCCGATCTGCATCTGGCCGATACGATAGCCGCCGGCGCCGGCCTTGTGGATGAGACGGCCGCGTGCGCCCTCGTCGCGGAGGCGCGGGAAGCCGTCGCCTGGCTCGTCGCCGAAGGAACCAACTTCGACAGAGCGGGACAGTCAAACGCCAACGAAACCTTCGCATTGGGCCGCGAGGCCGCGCACAGCCGCCGGCGGGTTCTGCATGCGCGTGGCGACGCCACCGGCGCGGAGATCGAGCGCGCGCTCGTTGCCGCGATTACCAGCCGGCCCGGAGCCACGATCCTCGATGCGACGCTCGCTCTCGAACTGACCGTGAGCGATGGCGTCTGCGCCGGCGCTCTGCTGCGCCGCGCGGGCGTGGAGGTGGTCGTGCGAGCGCGGCGAGGTGTCGTGCTGGCGAATGGCGGCGCGGGCCGGCTCTGGCTGCGCACCTCGAATCCAGAGGGCGCCACCGCCGACGGCCTCTCGCTGGCCTGGCGCGCGGGCGCGACGCTCGCCGACCTCGAGTTCGCGCAGTTCCACCCGACCGTGCTGGTTCCTCCCACTCACCCGGCGGAGGCGTTTCTCATCTCTGAAGCGGTGCGTGGTGAGGGCGCGTACCTGCGCAATGCGCGTGGCGAGCGGTTCATGCCGCGCTACGCCGCCGAAGCGGAGCTTGCCCCGCGTGATGTCGTTGCCCGCGCGATCCTCAGCGAGACGCTGGCCGAGGGGAGCGCCAGCGCCTTCCTCGATCTGCGCCATCTGCCCGCCCAGGCGATGCGCGAGCGTTTTCCCACCATCGCCGCCACCTGCGCCCGCTATGGGCTCGACCTCGCGCGTGATCTCATTCCCGTCGCTCCGGCGGCGCACTATTTCATGGGCGGCGTCGCGGTGGACGCCTCCGCGCGCACGACGGTCCCGCGGCTCTACGCTGTCGGCGAGGTGGCCTGTACGGGCGTGCATGGCGCTAACCGTCTCGCCAGCAACTCGTTGCTCGAAGGGCTGGTATTCGGACGCCGCGCCGCGCGGGTCATCGCGGCGAACGCCGGCGACGAGGATGTGTGGCCGCGCACACCGTCGCTTCCCGGTGAGACCTTGAGCTCGACAGGCGTCGTCATACGGCAAGCGGAGGCGTCCGCGCCGGTGGCGGCTGAGACGCGAGCGCGTATCCGCGGGCTGATGTGGGAGCGCGTTTCGCTGCGGCGTGACGCGGAGGGACTCACCTCTGCGCTCACGGAGTTGCGGGAGCTAGCGACAGGCGGCGCGTGCGATGCCGAAACGGCGAGTATGCTCTTCGCCGCGCAGGCGATCACTCTGGCCGCGCTCGCGCGCACCGAGAGCCGGGGCGCGCACTACCGGCTGGACTTCCTCGAACGCGACGCGCGCCGCGACGGCCGCCATAGTCTACTCACGCCTACGCCAATAGTGGGCGAGCGCATACGGAACATGGAGGTGGTCGCCCATGCGTGAACACACACGAGGACAGGCGGGCTTCGACCCAACCTTCGACATGGACCTTGTACGCCGTGCGCTTGCCGAGGACGTGGGCCGGGGCGACGTGACCACCGAGGCGACCATTCCGGCGGGAACGCAGGCGCGGGCGCGCATTGTGGCGCGGGAGGGCGGCGTCATCGCCGGGCTGCCGGTGGCGGCGCTCGTCTGGCGCCTGCTCGATGCCGCCGTCGGCTTCGAGGCGCTTGTGGATGACGGCGCGCGCGTGGAGCCGGGAGCGACATTGGCGCGCATCCAGGGCGACGCGCGGGCGATCCTCACCGGCGAGCGCACGGCTCTCAACTTTCTGGGGCGCCTCTCCGGCGTCGCCACGCTCTCAGCGCGGTGTGTCGCGGCGGTGGCAGGCACGAACGCGCGCATCGTGGACACGCGCAAGACGACCCCCGGCCTGCGCACGCTGGAGAAGTACGCCGTGCGTCTGGGCGGCGCGCACAACCATCGCGCGGGCCTGGATGACGGCATCCTCATCAAGGACAACCACATCGCCGCCGCCGGTGGCGTCGCGCCGGCCATCGAGCGCGCCAGAGCGTACGCCTCGCATCTGCTGCGCGTCGAGGTGGAGTGTGAGGACGAGTCCCAGGTCGCGGAGGCGGTTGGCGCCGGCGCTGAGGTCATTCTGCTGGATAACATGCCGCCGGATCGCCTGCGCGCGAATGTCGGCTGGATCCGCGAACGCGCGCCACGAACCATCATCGAGGCGTCGGGTGGCATCGGCGTGGACCCTGAGCGGCTCGCCGCCGTCGCCGCCACCGGTGTTGATCTCATCTCCCTCGGCGCGCTGACGCATTCCGCACCGAACTTTGACGTGTCGCTGGAGTTCGACGCCTAACGGTTGGAGGTCCGTCCCATGACGATAGATACGATGAACCTGGCGACTCCGGCGGTGGTCGCCGACTGCGACGAAAGCACCGAACAGCGCACACTGCCCTCGCTGGTCGAGTGGCGCGCGAAGGAAGCCGGCGTCACGCTCTACAAACCGCGACACGCTGGCGGTGAACGCGCGGACGCGCTGCCACGCGAGTATGCGCTGATGGACGGCGACGAGCTGGACCGGCGCATCGCGGCGGCGCGGGCGGCCCTGGGCGACCGGCTTGTCATCCTGGGGCATCACTATCAGCGCGACGAGATCATCAAGTACGCCGACGCGCGCGGCGATTCCTTCAAGCTCGCGCAGTTCGCGGCGGCCCGGCCAGAGGCGGAATACATCCTGTTCTGTGGCGTCCACTTCATGGCGGAGAGCGCGGACATCCTCAGCCAGGCCAACCAGCAGGTGATCCTGCCCAACCCGGCCGCCGGCTGCTCGATGGCCGACATGGCCAACACCACCGAGGTCGAGGAGTGCTGGGAGATTCTGGATGATCTCTTCCGCGATGAAGTCGCCCCCGGTAAGCTCCAGCCCGTGATTCCCGTCACGTACATGAACTCCGCCGCTGACCTCAAGGCGTTCTGCGGACGCAACGACGGCATCGTCTGCACGTCGTCGAACGCGGAGCAGGTGTTGACCTGGGCGTTTGCGCGCGGGCGGCGCGTGCTGTTCTTCCCGGATGAGCACCTGGGCCGCAACACCGCCCTCAAGCTGCACATCCCGGCGGAGCAGATCGTCGTCTGGGATCAGCGCCGCGACTACGGTGGGATCACCGACGACGCGACCCTCACCAACGCGCGTGTCATCCTGTGGAAGGGCTGGTGCTCGACGCATCAACGCTTCCGCGTGGAGCAGATCGAGGAGGCGCGCAAGGACTATCCCGGCGTGCGCGTGCTGGTCCACCCGGAGTGCAGCCATGAAGTCGTCGCGGCGGCGGACCTGAACGGTTCGACGGAGTACATCATCAAGGCTATCGAGGAGTCGCCGGCTGGAACCGTCTGGGCGGTCGGCACGGAGATCAATCTTGTGCGCCGCCTAGCCAATGAGCACCCCGACAAGACCATCTTTTGCCTGGACCCCATCGTCTGCCCCTGCTCCACGATGTATCGCATCCACCCAGCCTATCTCGCCTGGGTGCTCGAAGAGCTTGTCGCCGGCCGCGTCATCAATCAGGTGACGGTGCCGGAGGAGACGGCCCGTTGGGCGAAGGTGGCGTTGGAGCGGATGCTCGCGAACAAGGCGTAACAGGAGTCCGCGCCGTGTGCTATCATGCGGGCAGCGTTCGCCGCCCTGGCGCGCTGATGTCCTCATCCCCCCCACCCCTTCCCCTCCCGAGGGGAAGGGGAGCTAGCGTCGTGGCGTTGGCATGGGCTCCCTCTCTCCCACAGGAGAGGGGTGGCGCGTCAGCGCCGGAGTGAGGACACCACACTCTTCAGTGGCGTCGGCATTCAGAGGCTACAATGGACGACCCGTATCGCCCGACCCGGCCACGCGGCGTGACATCATTGAAGGTGCGGCGCGCACGCGAACTCCGACACGAGATGACGCCTGACGAGCATGTCCTGTGGAGCGAACTACGACAACTGCGTTCTGAGGGCTACATCTTTCGACGCCAACAGGTGATTGCCGGTTTCATCGTGGACTTCTTTTGCTTCGCCGCGCAACTTGTCGTTGAGGTAGACGGCGGTATCCACGGCGATCAAGTGGAATATGACACCGCCCGTGACGAGTTATTGACAACTCAGGGGTTGACCGTTTTGCGTGTGTCTAACCACGAGGTTTGTCATGAGCTACCAAGGGTGATTCAGTGTATCCGCTCCACCTGCGCGCGACGTGCGCTCCCCTTCCCCTCGGAAGGGGAAGGGGCCGGGGGATGAGGACATTTCTGGCTCCCCCTCTCCTCGGCTGGGACACCGCGCGCCGGAACGCCGCCTCCCTGGCTCCCCTTCCCCTCGGAAGGGGAAGGGGTTGGGGGATGAGGACACCCATCCACTTGCCCTAGCTCGCCTGCGCGATGCGCTGGCGGTACGCCTGAATCGCGTCCAGGTGCTCGCGGTCATGCTCCGTCAGCCACCACAGCCGGCAGTCCTCATCCCAGCCATTCGGGCCGAGTGGAACCTGGTCGCCCGGCCATCGCTCCAGCGCGGCCAACAGTTGATCGTGCGCCTCGTTGAACTCTTGCATCACGTCCACCAGCGGGAGTCGCCGCCGCTCTTCCACGCGGCGGTGATTCCACTCGTCAACGCTCTCGTTGATCAGCGGGCCGACGTCCTCACCCTGCTCGGCGCGCTCGATACTGCGCAGCGCCTCGATCTGCCAGGCGCCTAGATGCGCCAGAACATCCTTCACCGTCCACTCGCCCGCGACGATATCCTGCGTGATCTGCTCTTCGGTGAGGCCGCTTACGGCCTCGTTCAGCTCCGCGCGTGATCCGCGCATGCGCTCCAGGAACTCCCGCTTGCTCACAACATCACTCCCTGCCGGCGAATCGGGCCTGACCGTGTGGCGAATGATCCGCGGAGCGGCGCGAACAGACTCGCGCCTCACCACGTCCACTCTAGTACTACACGCGCGAGCGCATCGTGTTGCTTGAGTATAGTGGAGGACACGATTACCGTCAACGGGACGTGGGGAGTTCCGCGCCACGCGGGCATCGAACCGTGTCGCGCGCATCCATGAATCGAGTCGCGCCCGGCGAAATGCGCCGATTTCCGCTTTCGGCGTCGCGCTGGAGAATAACG
This sequence comes from Ktedonobacterales bacterium, assembly GCA_035279925.1. Classification (GTDB taxonomy): domain Bacteria; phylum Chloroflexota; class Ktedonobacteria; order Ktedonobacterales; family JADMIN01; genus DATEGV01. Next base: position 20,771 of record DATEGV010000229.1, read on the forward strand.
TGACGCCTGGCGTTGCGCCCGTCATCTCGCTTGTTGCGGGACAGGGAGCGCAGTGTTATAATGCGATGGTGGCTCAGCGAGCCTCCGGTGACGCTACCCTCGCGGGCATCTGTCGTCGCCGCGGTGTCACGTCAATACAGCGTGGCGCCAAGAGAATCCATCCTGCCCCGCTTTTCGACGCGCCGCATGCGGGCGCGCCCACTCCGAGCGGGAGCACACCCAGAGGAGGAACCGCATGTCGCGGGACTATGAGCTCGGACTCATCATTGACCCTGAGGTCGGCGATGAGCGCACGCGGGCAATCGTCGAGCGGGTGACGCAGACGATTGGCGCCAACAGTGGTCAGGTGGTGCGTGTCAACGCATGGGGACGGCGTCGGCTGGCGTACCCCATTGATCGCCACCGTGACGGCCTGTACTTTTACTTCGACCTCATCCTGGAGCCGACCTCGGTCACCGAGGTAGAGCGGTCACTGCGCGTCAACGAGGATGTGCTTCGTCACCTGTTGAAGGTGCGCGATTCACGTGTCGTGGCGCAGCAACGTCTCCGCGACGCCGAGGCCGAGGCGCAGGCGGCCCTGGAAGCCCAGCAAGCCGAAGCCGCCCGTCAGGCCGAAGCCGAGCGCGCGGCTGCCGCTCCCGTCGCCGAAGCCGCGCCGGCCGAGACCGCTCCCATAGCGCCTGAGCCAGCGCCAGTGGCTGAGGCTGAGCCGGTCGCCGAGACTGAGCCAGAGGTCGCGGCTCCCGTCGAGACACCGGCCCCCGTGGCGGAGCAGGAAGACGAGAGCGGCGCGACGATCCCATCCGAAGCGGAGGCAAAAGCCTAAACACGCGCCAAACGAAGCGTGTGTGGAGGGGAGAGACGAGCGAATGAACAAGATCATGCTCATCGGCAATCTGGGGCGCGATCCCGAGATGAGCTACATGCCGAGCGGCCGCGCAATCACGAAGTTCACGGTTGCCACCTCACGACGCTGGAAAGACCGTGAATCCGGCGAACGCAAAGAAGAGACGCAGTGGTTCAACGTCGTGGCGTTCGACCAACTCGCCGAGACGTGTAACAGCTACCTGCACAAAGGATCGAAGGCCTACTTCGAGGGCCGCATGCAATCGCGCAAGTTCACCAACAAAGACAACGTAGAAGTCACTTACTGGGAAGTCAACCTCGAAAACATGGAGTTCGTCGAACCCAAGGGCGCGTCACAGGGCGGCGCTCGCGGCGACGATGTCTCCGGCGCGGATGACATTCCGTTCTAGCATATCAGTCCGATTGGCGCGCCGCGTGGCGCGTGGCGACGGTCCTATCCGTCGCGCCAGTTTACGCGCCGGCCACCCCGCGCATGTGTTGGTAGGCCGGCGAACCCAAGCGTAAAGGAGCGTCTGTTTCAATGCAGCGACGAGACTTCAGCGGCCCGATGGCCGCGCCTTCCTCCGCCCCAGCGGGCGAGCGTCCCTTTGGTGATCGTCCTGACCGGGGTGATCGTGGTGATCGTGGCGACCGCAATGATCGCGGTGGTGATCGCGGCGGTGATCGCGGCGAGCGTCGTCCCTTCCGTGGCGGTCGTGATTTTCGGTCACGCCGCAAGGTCTGCGCGTTCTGCGTGGACCATGTCAAAGAGATTGACTACAAAGATGTGGGACGTTTGCGCCGCTATCTATCCGACCGTGGTAAAATTGAGCCACGACGCAAGACGGGCACCTGCGCCAAGCATCAGCGCCGCTTGAGTGTTGCGCTCAAGAACGCGCGCTTTATGGCGCTCCTGCCCTATACGGCCGCCCACATCCGCGGCTCGTAGACTCGCCATTCCACCCGGCTACCAAGCCGGGTGAGGATTGAACCCTTGGGGGAGACGCTGTACAGCCCATGAGCAACCAGACGCTACAACGATCCACGACGAAGCGACGCGCGCAGACGAAAACGCCCTCCAAGGGTCCCAGTCGCCGGGGCGGTTCCGGCCGGCAGACTGCCCGGCTGGAAGGGCGCCGCGACGGCACGCCCCTCATCTTCGGTTGGGGCACACACCTCACCCGCGCGCAGAAGACCCGCTATAGACGTGGCGCGGTGTTCACGTTCGGGGGCGTCGTCGCCTTCCTGCTCATTTTTGTCGCCGTCTTTGGCATCGTGCAGCAAAATTACATCATCCCCAACGCAACCATCGTCTCCGTCAACGGCGTCAACATCTCGCAGAACACCTACCGCAAGGCGCTCGCCGTGCGCTACGAGGAGTCGTGGAATCGCATCCAGGGCTACCTGAAGCAGCAGGGCGCGCTCCAGCCGAAGTTGCAGGCAGGCGACGCGAAGGCCAACACACAGAATCAGATTCTCGTCCAGGACATCGTGGCCGAAGAGGGCGCGTACAGCCAGTCTTCCATCACGCAGACCACGATGGACCAGGTCATCGAGGACCGTCTCATTCAGAACGCCGCGAAGGCCTTCGTGGCCAAGGGTGTTCCCGCCGCGACCTTCGACGCGACCCCCAAGCTCGTGCAGGCCAAGCTCGACGCCTTCAAGGCCGCGTTCCCCGCCGGGCAGACCTACGGCAACTTCCTCTCGAAGAACAGCATCAGCGACGCGGATGTGCGCGTGCAGATGACCCGCGAAGTCCGGCGTGACCTGATGGAAACCTACCTCAAGACACTGGTTACTTCGCCGGAGCGCCAGGCGCACATTCGCGTGATCCAATCGAACAGCCAGAAAGTCAGCGCGGGCATTCTCGCCCAGATTCAGAAAGACCCCAGCGACGCGAACTGGACGAAGCTTGCCAAGCAAGACTCCCTCGACGCCACCTCGAAGAACGTTGGCGGCGATCAGGGGTGGCTCGCGTTCGGCACGGGTGACGCCGTCGTCGAACAGTGGGCGCTCGATCCGAGCCGCAAAGCCGGCGATCTGAGCGGCGTCATCAAAGATGTCAACGGCACATATGATGTGGTGCAAGTCATCGCCATTGATCCGCATCGCGCGCTCGACGCCGCGAAGGTCACGAGCACGCAGAGCGGCATCCTCGATCACTGGCTCGGCGGCCAGCGCAACGACGGGGCGAATCACGTCTCGACCGCCAACCAGACCATGATGGTGGCCGCGCGCAACCTGCCGATTGTGCCAGACCCGAATGCGTCGCTTCCGAAAGAGAAGCAACCGGGTAATCCTGTCACGGGTAACCCGCTCGGCTGATCTGGCGTTCCGGCGCCACCCCAACGACACGTTCGCGCTCGCGGGCGTGTCGTTCGCGTTGGTTGTCCAGTTGTGTGATTGGCGATGCGCGCTGCCAGAGGCTCCCGCGTCGTATAATGACGCGAGTGTGCGCGAAGACGAGAGGAGCTACGGAAGTGCTGGGCGCGGAGATCGGTGCGACGGCGGACACGAGGAATCGCGCCGAGGAGATACCACAGGGGCGCGACCCGCTGCTCGACACCGTTTCCCTCTATCTCCATATCCCCTTCTGCCACGCGAAGTGCCACTACTGCGACTTCAACTCCTACGCTGGCATGCTGGGGATGCGCGAGCGGTATGTGGACGCCCTGCTGCGCGAGATCGCCTACGCCGGCGAGCGTTCCAGACATCCCGACGGCGCGGCGCGGCGCTGCCGCACGATCTTCCTCGGCGGTGGCACACCCAGTCTGCTGCTGCCGGAACAGGTGCGCGCGATCCTCGACGCGGCGCGCTCGGCCTTCGCGCTGGACGCCGACGCGGAGATCACGTTGGAGGCCAACCCCGGTACCCTCGAATATGGCCGGCTTGACGAGATGCGCGCCGCGGGGATAAATCGCCTGAGCATGGGCGCGCAGAGCTTCGACGCGGACCTCCTGCGCTGGATGGGGCGTATCCACACGCCGGAGGAGATTGAAAGCGCGTTTCACGCCGGGCGCGCCGCCGGCTTCGGCAGTATCAATCTCGACTTCATCTATGCGCTGCCGGGCCAGTCGCTGGCCACCTGGGAGGCGACGCTACAACGCGCGTTGGCGCTGGCGCCCGACCATCTCTCCCTTTACTCACTGATTGTCGAAGAAGGCACGCCGCTGTTCCGCTGGGTGGCGCAGGGCAAGGTGACGCCGGCTGAAGACGACCTCGCCGCCGACATGTACGAATGCGCTAGTGCGCTGCTCGCCCGCGCCGGGTACCAGCACTATGAGATCTCCAACTGGGCGCGGCCCGGCCACGAATGCCAACATAACCTGACGTACTGGCGCAACCTGCCCTACATTGGGCTGGGAGCCGGCGCGCACGGATGGACCGGCCGCGAGCGGTACGCGGAGACGCGCCCCATTCGGGACTATCTCGCGCGTGTCGCCGCTGGTTCGCCGTCCGCGCGCGTACGCGCGGGGGACGATCCGCCGGCGCTCGCCGTCGTCGAGCGGGAGACCGTCAGCGCGGCGCTCGCAATGACAGAGACGGCCTTCCTCGGGCTACGGCTCGTGGAAGGCCTGGATCTCGCGCGCTTCGAGCGCCGCTTCGGTGTCACATTCGACGCCCACTTCGGCGCCCGGTTGGCGGCGCTTGACGGTTATGGGTTGTTAGAACGCTCTGATGGTACAATACGCCTGTCGGAGCGCGGCCTGCTCTTGGGCAACGAAGTCTTCGAGCGATTGCTGCCGGAGCAGGCGGCGACGGCGTAGACGAGTGGAGGAGGTGGCTGCCAGTGAGGCGCGGTACGAACGAGACGGGGCTTCCGGGCGCGGAACGATGGCCTTCCTTGCGCATGCCCGAGTCACACCGCTCGCTATCCCTCCGGACACGCCTCGCTCAGCTTGCCGTTGTCATGCAGCCAGCGCGCGAACTCCATGCGGCGCTCGTCAATCACGCGCTCCACGTATTCGGCGTGCTCGTGGAAGTTGGTGCGTAGATTCATCAACCGGGCAACTTCATCCGCCGAGAAGTTGCTGCCCAGTGTAGCGGGTCTGGTGTTGTAGCCGTTGCTGTACTCTTGCGGCGCCATGGGTGTCGTCCTCCCCCTTGTTGGGACTAATCTCTGATAACCGCTATCGCACGCGCCGTGCCATCTGCCGTGAAAGACGCGCGATGCCGCGAACGCCGCCGTTGGAGCCGCATGTCAAGCGGATTGTGGAGCGCCAGGTGTCTTTTTCAGAACAGCCAGAACAAGCGGCGACGCCCGACACGGATCTCTCTCGCGCGCTCTCCGAACTGCGGCGTATGTCGCGTCCCTGGAGCGTGCGCCCGCGCCTCCCACAGCGCGAGCTGACCGGCGTCACCGGCGTGTCGCGCCTGGGCGTGCAACTCCTGAGCAATCGCGGCTACCCGGACGCGGAGGCGATCCACTCGTTTCTGGCCGCTGATTGGCGCGCGACGGAGCCCATCTCCAGCCAACTCGATATCGCCGTCACCATCATCCTCGGCGCGCTCCGAGCGGGAGAGCGCATCAACGTCTACGGCGACTTTGACTGCGACGGCCTCTCATCGTGCGCACTGCTGGTGATCGCGCTGCGATCCCTGTCCTCCGCCCCTGAAACTATCACACCATACGTGCCTGAACGCGCGGAGGAGGGTCGCGGCCTCAACCTCGACGCCGTCCGCGCCATCGCCGCGTCGGGCGCGCGCCTGATAGTCACCTGCGATTGCGGCAGCGCCAATGTCGCCGAGGTGGCCCTCGCCAAGACGCTCGGCGCGCGTGTCATCATCACCGACCACCACCCACAGCACGGTCCACTCCCGGACGCCGCGGCGATCATCAATCCACAGATCGAAACACAGCCTAACGCTCATCGCCAACTGGCCGGCGCGGGTGTCGCGTTTCGGCTCGCGGAGGCGCTGCTCCAGCGGGCGACGACCGAAGACGATCCCCTTCCAAACGTAAAAGACCTACCCGAGAATTTCATCGCATCGCTGCTCGACCTCGTCGCCATCGGCACGGTCGGCGATGTGGCGCCAATGTTCCAGGAGAATTGGGCGCTCGTTCACAGCGGGTTGCGGCGACTAAATCAGGCGCCGCGCCTTGGCATACGTTCACTGGCGCGCAGCGCGGGACTCGCGCTCGGCGGAATCTCGGCGCGCGATATCAGCTTCGCACTCGCGCCTCGATTGAACGCGGCGGGGCGCATGGATACTCCGCTCGTCGCACTGCGCCTGTTGCTGACGCGCGACCCGATAGAGGCGTCGCATCTGGCCGCCGAATTGGAGACCCTGAACAGGGCGCGGCAGCGGCACACCGAGGAGATAATGACGGCGGCGCGCGCGCAGGCTCACGACCAACTAACGAGTGGATCCACAGTGATTGTCGCCTGGGGCGAGGCCTGGAAACAGGGCGTGCTGGGCCTCGTTGCCGGCCGGCTCGCCGAGGAGTCGGGGTTGCCCGCTTTCGTCCTGAGCCTGGAATTCGGCCATTGGCGCGGCTCCGCGCGTGGACAGGAGGGCGTGGACCTCGGCGCGCTGTTAGAGGCGCGGCCTGACTTCTTCGCGCACTTCGGCGGACACGCGCGCGCGGCGGGGTTCACGCTCGCCAACGCGGAGCTCGACGCCTTCGTGGCGTACATTCGCGCGCAATTCGCGCCGGTACAAACGCTGGGCGGCGCAACGGAACGCGCGGCGACCGCCGACGATGACGAGGGCGCGGATAACACGGGCGCGGCGCTTGACGTAGACGGTGAGCTCCCCTTCAACCATCTGCGCGACGAACACTACGACACCATCGCCGCCCTGGAGCCGTACGGGCCAGGCTTCGCGGAGCCGCTGTTCCTCGCGCCGCGCGTGCGTGTCACGAGCAGCCGGCGCAGTGGCCTTGCCGGCGCGAATCTCCGGCTGCGCCTGCAGGACGGCTCCACGACGCGCGACGCCGTCTGGTCGAAGCGGGGCGAGCTGCACGAGGTCCTGCGCCCCGTCCTCTGGAAATTGCCGCCGATGGACGTTGTGTACCAGCTCACGCGCTACCTGCGCTCGGACACGCAGCGCATCGAGTGGCTGGCGCGTATCGTCGCCATGCGCCCCTCGGACGATCCGGACGCATCCCCGGTGTGACGACGATTCTCGGGATCTGGCGTCATGTGCCGATTACCCCCTTGACAGCGATTCATTGGCCAGGTACTATTTCCAATACCGACTAGATAGTATGTTTAATCCGCGCCGGTTTTGTGTGCGAAACATAGCCGGACTGGTCGGTATATAAATGCCGGGCTTGCCGGGTGGCGTATGCTTACACGAGCGCCGGCAACGCGCGGAGACGCCGTCAGAGAAGGAGACGCAGACCGTGAATACGCAGACAGACCGCGCCACGCCGTCCGAGCATGACGCCTCCCTCGATCCCGCCGCAAGTATCGGGCTGGCCACACCAGAGGCGCCCACCGCGCCGCCGGAGGGAGACACGAACCCCTTGGCAAGCGCGCCGGATGTGGAGGCGTCTGGCGGCGAGACGGCGCCGGCGGCCGAGAAACACGGCTTTCTCTCGCCGCTGCGCATCGCCAACTTCCGTCGCCTCTTCTCCGGGCAGCTCGTCTCGCGCCTCGGCGATAACTTCTACGCCGTCGCGCTGCCGTGGCTGGTCTTGCGCGCCGTCACCAGCGCCCAGGCGCCGCTTGCGCTCTCGTTTGTGCTGGGCAGCTATGCGGTAGCGATAGGGGTGTTCACCCTGGCGGGCGGCGTCTTCGCCGATCGCTATGGTCCGCGCCCGCTGATGCTCGTGACGGATAGCTGGCGACTCGTCATCGTCTGCGTGCTTGGCGTGCTGACGCTGACGACGACGCCTCCGCTCTGGGTAATCGCGGCGCTGGCGGCCGGGCTGGGCGCCGGCACGGGCCTCTTTTACCCGGCGTCTGTCGCGATGGTGCCGCACCTCGTGCCGGCGGATGACCTGCAGGCCGCCAACAGCTTCGATCAGCTTGGACTGCAGACGAGCAATCTCCTCGGTCCAAGCGCCGCCGGCTTCATTCTCGTGGCGACGCGGCTCGCCTTCGGCTTCGTGATTGACGCGGCGAGCTTCGCCGTCTCTCTGGTAACGCTCGCCGCCATTCGGATGCCGGCGCGCGCACGTGAGGCGACCGGCGACAGCGAACCCAGCAAAAAGAAGGGCGACGGCAGTCTGCGTGAGGCCGCGCGCTTTCTCCGGGGGGCGCCATTCATCGTGCTGGTCGTCTCCGTCTCACTCGTCCTCAACTTCGCCGTCAACGGCCTGGTGGATGTCGCGCTGCCACTCTTGCTCAAGCAGCAGGTCGGTGTGAGCGCGGGTCCACGAGACTTCGGGATCATCATCGGCGGCTTTGGTTTGGGGTCCGTGGTTGGGGCGGTCATGGCGGGGATGGCCTCCAAGCTGCGGCGCAAAGCGCTGGTCTCCGTCGCCACCCTGCTGCCGGCCGCGGCGCTCATTGGCCTTGTCCCGCTCTTTCACAATCCCTATGCGATTGCGGGCCTCTTTGTGCTGATGGGCGTCTGTCTCGGCCTCTGTAACGTACTCATCATCACGGTCGTCCAGGGCGCCATTCCGCTTGAGATGATGGGCCGCGTGATGAGCGTCATGCTCCTGGGCAGCTTCGTCGGCACGCCGTTGTCGCTCTTCGCTTATGGCGCGGCGGCCGCTCTGATTCACAATATCGGGCTACTGTTCGTGATTGGAGCGGCCCTGTTCGCGGGCGCGGCAGTCGTTGCCCTTGCCAACAAGATGACGTGGGCGATGGAGTGAGTTTCAGGCGGGCGAGCGGTACGATGAGTTGGGAGCGCGCTCAGCGCCAGACCGCGCGCGGGAAGTGGTTGGCAGTGGCGAGGTAGCTCGATTCGTCCGCCTCGATCAGCATCTTGTGCATGAGGATGACGTCCGCCTCGGGCAGGGAGTCCAGCGGCTGCACACAGAGCCGCTCGACCACGCGCCCGCCCTCGAGCACCTGCACCTGACCGGGCCCGCGTGGGACACGGTAGAGGCGCCCGAGGTGGGCGCGGCTCTGGATATCCAGATACGCGCGGAGCTTGAGTTGGTCGTACTCTTCCGGCGTGAGCATCTGGCGCAGCAGGGTCTCCGCCGCGTGGTCGGCAGGCACCGGCCACCAGCGTTGGAGCCGCAGCCACGGCCAGAGACGGCTACTCGCGCCTGGCCACGCTGAGAGCAGCAGAACAATGCGTCCCGTCGCAATCAGCGCGATCACCAGGAACACGCCGGCAGGCAGAAGATCACTCATGGCAGAGCCGCCTAGCCGCCGATGACGCGAGGCACCATCAAGATCTCTTGCGCGTTGGGGTCGAACTCGTCAATTCTCTCGGCGGGTTTGCCCGGCGCCACACGCACCGCGACCGCGCCACGCGCCCGCTGGTCGCGGAAAATGCGCTCGGCTTCTTTCACCGCGGCAATCGCTTCGGCGTCGCCAGCCTCAACCGCCGGCAGATTCCACTGATGTTGATCGTCGCCGTTGCGCGACAATACACGTAGCATTCCCATGTCGCATCGCTCCTGTTCGCTCACAGACTCTACGGGTTTCGCTGCGAGAGAAAGGGTCCTTGCTGCACGGGCCGTCAAGTTCTGATGGCCGCCGTGACGGGGAGGGCCCAGCCGACATCCGTGTTTGGCGCCGCGTCCCAGTGAGACTGTCCGCGCCGCCCCTACAATCCGCACCTGCTGGCGCCTCTACTATACCCCGCTCAGCCAGCCGCATCAAGTAGACGCGCGCTCGACCAACGAGTCCAATCCGCATACCACATGACGGCGCCTGCGTGTCCCGTGGCCAGCGTACCGTTGTTTTTCGCAACTGCTGTGCCGCGGCCAAAACGCCGTCCCTTCGTCAGGTTAGGCAACGGCGAGCGATGACCCGCAAGCCGTCGCCGAAGCCGCGCATCTCCAGCCACTCGCGCGTCGCGCCGGTGACGACGACTGGCGCTCGTTGCAGCTCCGCGAGCGTTGCCGAGCCGGTGAGCTGCGTCGCCACCCGCAATTCCGCCAGGAACTGGTCGAGGAATGTGCGCACGCTCGCCTCGCTCTCTGACGCCGCCTTCAGGAAAGGGAAGCCCAGCCCCACGAGTGTCGCCCCCAGCGCCAGCGCCCGCGCCGCGTCCAATCCACTGCGCACGCCGCCCGTCGCGGTGATCGGCAGGCCAGGCGCCGCCGCATGCGCCTCGACAACGGCGATGGGGGTCGCGATGCCCCAGTCACGATAGAGGTCGCCAATCGCTCCGCTGCGCTGGTCGCCGCGCTCCGCCGCGCGTTGCGCCTCGATGGCGGCCATGCTGCTACCGCCCGCTCCGCCCACATCAATCGCGCTGACACCAGACGCCGCC
>DATEGV010000230.1:0-5059 GCA_035279925.1 Ktedonobacterales bacterium
GTGGAGGTGATCGAGCCGGTCGAGCTGCGCGAGAGCCTGGTGGCGCAGGCGGCGCGGGTGCTCGCGTACTACACGGGGCGGGGAGAGGTCACTCCAGCGCGATGATCGCCGCACGCGGCCAGTTCGTCTCGCGGTATCATAATGATAGTCGAGGGCAGGCGGCCCAGCGTGTCCGGAGAAGGGGGAGCACCGTGGAATTTGGCTTTAGCGACAAGGTGACTGAGCTACGCGGGCGCTTGACCGAGTTCATGGACCGCTATATCTATCCGAACGAGCGGACCTACCGGGATCAGATCGCCGCGTCTGGCAACCCATTCCACCACCCAGAGATCGTGGACGAGCTGAAGGTCAACGCGAAGGCGGCGGGACTGTGGAACCTCTTTCTCCCCAACAGCGAACACGGCGCCGGGCTGACCAACCTCGAATACGCGCCATTGGCCGAGATCACCGGGCGCGTTCACTGGGCGCCGGAGGTCTTTAACTGCAACGCGCCCGACACCGGGAACATGGAGATTCTGGCGCAGTTCGGCACGCCCGAGCAGCAGCGCCAATGGCTGCGGCCGCTGCTCGACGGCGAGATTCGGTCGGCCTTCGCGATGACCGAGCCAGAGGTCGCCAGCTCAGACGCGACCAACATTCAGCTGACGATCCGCCGCGAGGGCGACGAGTACGTGCTGGACGGGCATAAGTGGTGGATCTCGGGCGCGATGCGGCCACGCTGCAAAATCATGATCGTCATGGGCAAGACGGCTCCCGATTCGCCGGACCGCCATCGCCAGCAGAGCATGATCCTGGTTCCCACGGAGACATCCGGCGTAACGGTCGTGCGCAACCTGCCCGTCTTCGGCTATATCGAGAACGAGAGCCATTGCGAGGTGACGTTCGAGGGCGTGCGCGTGCCAGCGAGCAATCTACTTGGCGGTGAGGGTGATGGATTCGCCATCGCGGAGGCGCGGCTGGGACCGGGGCGCATCCACCACTGCATGCGCTGCGTCGGCGCGGCGCAACGAGCGCTGGAGCTGATGTGCCAGCGCGTCTCGGGACGGGTGGCGTTCGGCAAGCCGCTCGCGCAGCAAGGGGTGATCCAGGAGTGGATCGCCGAGTCGGCGACCGAGATCGAGCAGGCGCGGCTGCTGACGTTGAAGGCTGCCTGGATGATTGACACGCTGGGGAAGAAGGCGGCGCAGAACGAGATCGCCATGATCAAGGTCGTCGCGCCGAACGTGCTGACGCGCGTGGCCGACCGAGCGATCCAGGCGTTCGGTGGTGCGGGTGTCAGCGACGACTTCCCGCTGGCGGGGATGTACGCGGGCGGACGCACCCTACGCCTGGCGGACGGCCCGGACGAGGTGCACAAGCGCGCCATCGCGCGATCCCTGCTGCGCCAATACGGCCAGTGAGCGCCGCAGCGGAGCGATAGCCGCTCCGCATGATGCCCCATACCGAATCCAGCCGTATTCTTGGCATACGGGGTGTGCTTTAGCCCGCATCCCGTCCCGTGCGCCGGCCATTTCTGGTCGCGATGACATGTCAGGATTTGTTATTAACGTAGCGCGATGATCTCCGCGCGTGGCTCGCCGTCCTCGATGGTCAACAGCGCGATGGTACAGTGCGGCTGCCGGCGGCGATCCGTCGCGCTGCCGGGGTTGAGCAGCAGCAGCCCGTCACGGTCCTCGACGTAGGGGATGTGCGAATGCCCAAAGACGACGACGCGGGCAGATGCAAACTCGCGGCGGGCGTTGCGGGCGTAGTGCGCGCGGTCACCCAGGATGTGGACCAGCCCAATCGCGCAGCCTCCGACCACCAGCTCACGCTTGAGAGGAAGAGCCATCAAGACCTCTGACGCCTCGACGTTGCCCTGCACGGCCTCCACCGGCGCATAGGCGGCTAGCTGATCCAGCATGGCGAGCACGGAGAGGTCGCCAGCGTGCAGAATCAGCTCGACCCCCTCGAAGTGGCGTAGCGCGGCGTCGGGCACACGCTCCGCCCGTTTGGGAATGTGCGTGTCGGAGATGACGCCGATACGATGAATGTCAGGCATCGTGCGCTCCAGTTGTTCGCTTGCCACTACGTTCGCTTGGGATCAGCGATACAGCAGATACCCCGCCAACCCGGCCAGAGTCAGGATCACCAGCACATTTACCTTCTGGGACAGCGCCAGGCCGAACGCCGCGAGCGAAATCACGAGTCCCTTCCAATCCACGCCCGGCTGGCGCAGAATCGTATATACGACCGTGATAAGCAGGCCGATGACTGCCAGCGAGACGCCCAGCATCGCGCCTTTCACCCACGCGCGGTCCTCGACGCGCGAGTATCGGCGCGCAATGACGAGCGCCAGCAGGGGCGGCAGGGTAATCGCGATCAGCGCGAGGACGGCCCCGAGAACCCCGTCGGTGAAGTATCCGAGGCTAATCACCCAGAGGCCATTCGGTCCTGGGCTGATCTGGCCGATGGCGATGGACTGTCCGAAGTTCACGTCTTTCGCCCAGCCGCGCGCCAGCAGGTCCTGATGGAGACTGGGCAGATTGCTGAAGCCGCCGGTGGAGAAGAGCGACGCCTTGAGAAACAGGATGAAGTAGAGGAAGGGATTGATCATGGCTTCGCGTCTCCCACGTCTGACAGCGGTGGCCGCGGGTCTGACTTGAAGAAGAACACGCCGACGAGCGCGGCGGCAATCACAACGATGATGGCCGAGAGGTTGGCGAGGATGACGGCAAGCGAGATAGCCAATACAATCGCTCCCTTGGCGAGGAGCCGGGGCAGGCCCGGGCCAGCCTTGCGGCCGCCACGCACGTGCGGCCGGGCGAAGTTGACGAGGACCAGCGCCATGACGCCGGCCGTCGCCGGGATGACTCCGCGTAGAACGGCCTTCGTCGCGGAGGCTTGTTCAAGATGCGTGAAGAGCGCGGCCAGCAGGCAGGTGATCGTCGCGCTGGGCGCGAGCAGGCCCGCGAGCGAAGCGACGATGCCCCTGGTCCCACCGAGTTTCTTGCCGATCAGTGTGGTCAGGGCGACCAGGGTGATGCCGGGGGCCAGAAGGCAGAGGTTATAAAGGCTCGTGAATTCCTCGATGGTGAGCCAATGCCGCTTCTGGATGAATACCCGCTGGATCAGGAAAATGGTCGCGGCGCCGCCGCCAAAGGATTGCAACCCAATACCCGCCCAGATACGAAAGAGGATCCACGCGCCTGGTTGTGTCTCCGGTGTCTCAGTCAGACTCGTCACGGGTCCTCCGGCATCGTATCGTGGATGGTTCCGCGACGACAGCAGGAGCCTTCGCCGCTTCGCCGCGTACGCGCGACCTCACGCCTTTACCCACGCCGGCATGTGGTCATGGTCTATGCCGAAGTGATGCGCGATCTCGTGCAGCGTCGTCGCCCGCACCTGCTCGCGGATGCGCTCCGAATCGTGGTGGCAGTGCCGCTCGATGGGGCCGCGATAGATCGAGACGATCTCCGGTTGGATGGTGTGGATGCCATGATGCGTCATCGGGACGCCGTGATACAGCCCCAGCAACGTGTAGCCTTCCGGCACGTCCGCGTCGCGCAGCTCCTTCTCGGTCGGCTCGTCCTCGACGCGCACCACCACGTTCTCCAGTTGGTCGCGGAACTCATCCGGAATGGTTGAGAGCGCCTCATCCACGTACCGTTCGAACTCGCTGACCGGCGTCTCCGGCTCCGCATGGACGCGCCGGCGTGGGGCTGGCGGCTGCCGCTCGCTTGTGGGACGCACCCGCGGCTCCCCTTCGAAGAGATGAGTGGCGGCGCGGGCGATGACCGAACCCTCCATGTAGCAGAACGCGGCCAACGCGAAGAGCCCTACGACGATGGCGAACTGGACGATCGCGGCGACCGTGGATTGCGCGCCGCCACGCAGCAGCGAGCGCGCGACGATGGCGAGCGCAAGCCCGATAAAGAGCGTGCCGAAGACCTGGCCCGCTCCGTTGCTGTTTGGGTTGGCGTTGGCCCCGGGCGCGTCGGTGGGGTACATCCCGTGTATGGGAACGGTGGTGGAGTAGGGGGAGTTGCGCCGTATCGCGCGATGCTCCGGCAAGGTGACGCGGTGCAGATCGTAGATGGCGCGGCGGTTGGGATCGCCAAGGGCCTCGTGCGCCTCAAGCACCTCGCGCATCTGCCGTTCGGCTCGCTGCCGTTCGGCGGGCGTGGCGTTCACAAAGAGATCGGGGTGCCAGCGTTTGGCAAGCTCGCGGAACGCGCGGCGTATCTCGTCCGGGCTTGCCTCCGGCGTGACACCAAGGACCGTGTAGTAGTCCCGTTCGGCGGCGATCCCCATGTGTTGCTCCGTCCGCTGATCGCCGTTGTCGCGCCGCTCGTCGTCCATTGCTCTCGCCGTTCTCGCCAGGGTGTCGCCCGCAAGGGAGTGGGGCAGGCGCGCGCTCCCACATAAGCAATACGCGCCCGCGGAACATCTGGCAGTGGCCAGCGTATCACATCACGTTTGACGAGTTGATCGCGGACTTCTTGGCGTAGTTGCCGGCCACACGATTGAGCACGACGACGACGATGACCGCGAAGACTGTGATGATAAACGCGTTGATCGTCAACACGAGCGCCTTTTTATTGGTCAGGTGGAATTGTGGGATGATGTAGTCCGTGATGAACTGTTGAATCGCTTGGCTCCATGCGAAGGCCGCCGCGAAGCCAAAGGCCGTGGTGATGAGGGTGACGATTGTGCCGATCAGCACCGTCGTCGCCGCTGTCGCCTGCGCCCGCGCCGCCGCCTGCGCCTTCATGACCCGTTCGAGCGCCGCCGGATCCAGTGCCTTGCGGGGGTCAAAACCGGGCGGAAGACCCAATTTGCGCCGCGCCCGTTCGGCCTCTTGTTGCTCGTCGGACATATGTTCACTACCCCCTCGTGCTACAACGCCGCCGCGCGGACCCGACCAGCGGGGAGGCGCGACGACGACACTTCCTGGTTACGTGAACGCGCAGACACACACGCTTCGCTGCCTGAATGTCCCGCGCTCGCCTGTATAATACACCGCGCGGTCAAGCGGGCCGTGGGGCCACCGGGGGGGGTCACGTCGCCTCAACATCAC
>DATEGV010000231.1:0-2457 GCA_035279925.1 Ktedonobacterales bacterium
GCTGGCGCTGGCGGCTGGTCGTGGGGTTGCCACGCGCGTCATCGTTCCGCGCGACTATGCCACGCGAGCGGAGGCGGGCGCCGAGATCGTGACGGCGCTGCGCGCCGCGGAGGTGGAATACGTCGCGCTGGCCGGGTACAAGCCGATTTTGGATGGCTGCGTCGTGCGCGCCTATGCGCAGCGCATCGTCAACATCCACCCGTCGCTACTGCCCGCCTTCGCCGGCGGAATGGCTCCGCGCCCACAACAGGATGCCCTGGCCGCCGGGGTCAAGCTCACCGGCTGTACGGCGCATTTCGTCACCGAAGATGTGGACGCGGGGCCAATCATCGCGCAGGCCGCCGTGCCCGTCCTGGATGGCGACACGGTAGAGAGCCTGTCCGCGCGGATACTGGAGCAGGAGCATCGTCTCCTGCCCGCCGCGCTCGAACTGCTCGTCGCGGGGCGTCTCACGGTGGACGGGCGCGTGGTGCGGGTGATCGAGGCGCAAAAATAGGGCCAGGAGAACGTTCAGTCCGTTCTCTGGCCCTCGTTCAGTCGCCTCGTGGCGAGTCAACTAGTAGTCGCGCTCGCGGCGCACACGCTCCCGCTCGCGGCCCTTGGCGTGCCGGCTGTAGCTGTCGTTGGCCTCGTTTGGAGTGTCGAAGCTTCCGAAGTAGCCGGAAGACTGGTCACTCGTGCGCGGGGCGGAGTAGTTGCGCCCGCCAAAGTCATCCCGCCGGGGGCGATCACTATACCCGCCACGGGAGTTGTCGCGATATCCACCCTGGCTCTCGCGGCTATATCCGCCGCCGCCACCGGAGCGGTATCCGCCGCCGCCGCCGCCGCCGCCACGCTCAGGGCGAGGCTGCGCCTCATTCACGCGAATGGTGCGGTTGCCGAGCATTGTCCCGTTCAGCGACTGAATCGCGTTGCGGGCGGCGTCGTCGGTCGCCATTTGGACGAAACCGAACCCCTTGCTCTGACCTGAGTCGCGATCCGTCACGACAGAGGCCTCAACGACCTCACCAAAGGCTCCAAACAATTCGATCAACTGCTGATTGTCAGCATTGTAGGGCAGATTCCCTACATAGATGCGGGTGGCCACTCAGGCTCCTTCATTTCGATCCGCGCTCGGCTCGCGGCCAAGCGCCGCTTCACACACGCTCTGGCCCAGGAGGGTCAGCTCTCAAGACAACATTCCATACGCCGCGTCATACGTGGACGCTCGGGGCACTGACGTGTGGAGGCTTTACACACCGCGCTCCTGATTCACCAGAGAAGAGGCTCGTGCCACATCAACCGCGCCAGACATTAGCATATCACATTTCCGGCGAGGGTGTGCAAATCACGCGCACGCTCGTCCAGTCCCGAATCGGCGGCTACAATATGTATGCTTCGCGCCACTCGACCGCGCAACGCGCGCCGTGGCGAACAACCTTATACCGAAGGAGCATCCTCCCACATGCAACCCCTCCGCGAGATCGCCGACGCGCTGGCCCCGGAGCGCGGCTTCATGCACCTCGACGACGAGTATACCGCGTTCGATAGCGCCCGCGTGGTCGTCGTTCCCGTCCCATTCGACGGCACGACCTGTTACCAGCCGGGAACGCGCGAGGGTCCGCGCGCCATCATTGACGCCTCGCGCAACCTCGAACTCTACGACGCGGAACTCGCCCGCTCGCCCTACGAGGTCGGCATCCACACGCTGCGCGCCGTCGAGCCGGTGATGGGCAACGCGAACGCGATGGTCGAGCGTGTAGAACACGTGACGCGCCAACTCCTCGAACGCGAGAAGTTCATCGTCACCCTCGGCGGCGATCACCTCACCTCCATCGGGATTGTGCGCGCCTTCGCCGCCCGCTTTCCCACCCTCAGCGTGCTCCAAATTGACGCGCACGCGGACCTACGCGACGAGTACGAGGGCAACACTCTCAGCGCGGCCACCGTCATGCGCCGCGTGCTTGAGGTCTGCCCGCGTACGGCGCAGGTAGGTATCCGCAGCCTCAGCGCGCCGGAGGCTGAGCTGGTGCGCGAACGCCGCCTGCCGCTGTGGCTGGCCAGCGAGATATACGCTCAGAACCGCCAGGGCCGCCGCGACTGGATCGAGGCGGTGGTCGCGTCGCTCACCGACACGGTCTACGTGACGATTGATATTGATGGCTTCGACCCATCGCTGGTTCCCGGCACGGGAACGCCGGAGCCAGGCGGTCTGGGCTGGTACGATGTCGTGGATCTGCTCGCCGCCCTCACTGCGCGCCGTCAAGTCGTCGGCTTCGATGTTGTGGAGTTGTCGCCGCTGCTTGAGAGCCATGTCAGCCCCGTCGTCGCCGCGAAGATCGCCTACAAACTGATTGGGCTGGCCGTTCCGCTGGCATAGGAAATAGCGCGACGCGCTTCTGACCCCTCTGCTGTGGGGCACGCCGGCGCTTGCGGTGAGGGTTCCACCCGTCCGCGTGGGAGAGGGGGTCAGGGGGT
>DATEGV010000232.1:0-4070 GCA_035279925.1 Ktedonobacterales bacterium
ACCCCCTGACCCCCGCTACGCTCTGGCGCCGGCTCCGCAAGCCTAGGGCTTGCTTATCGCAACGTGCGCTGCTCGCGCCGTCGTGCCCTTCCGAGGAGAGGGGGAACCTGGCCCGGAACGTCGCGTCGCTGGCTCCCCTTCCCCTCGGGAGGGGAAAGGGCGGGGGGATGAGGACACCCCCTTTGCGCCTGTGCTCCGGCCGAGAGCTCGCGCCCCGATCATTATGCGCCAAATCCGGCGTTTGCGGAGCGCAGAGGCGGCTGCGGAGCGCGCAGAACCAGGCTTGCGGGCAGAGCTTATCGTCCAGAAAGCCGTATCATAACATGGCCCAGGAATTGCCGATGTATGCTCTGGCGTCCCAACGCAGCTTGGATGGATGCGAGTTGGTTGCGATAAAAGGAGATGGTAAGGATATGCGTATCGCTCAGGTCGTCCCGTTACAGGTGGCGGTCCCTCCGCATAAATATGGCGGCACGGAGCGCGTGGTCTATAACCTCACCGAGGCCCTGGTCACGCTTGGGCACGATGTAACGCTCTTCGCCACGGGTGATTCGCGGACGAGCGCGAAGCTTGCCCCCGGACTCGATCGCGCGATCAACTTCGATCCAGCGGTTGACGCCTACGCGCACCACATCGCGTTCCTCAAAGAGGTGTACGCGCACGCCGACGAGTTCGATGTCATCCATTCGCATCTCGACTTCATGACCGGGCCATTCGCCGCGATGACGCGCACCCCGACCGTGCTGACACTGCACGGGCGCCTCGATCAGCCGGAGTACTCTCGCGTCTTCAACGCCTTCCCCGAGATTAACTACGTCTCCATCAGCGACAGCCAGCGCCGCGACGTTCCTGATCTGCACTGGGTGGCGACGGTCCATCACGGCGTGGATGTGGCCAGCTTCGACTTCTATCCCAATCCTGGGGAGTATCTCTGCTTCGTCGGGCGCATCTCCCCGGAGAAGCGGCCCGATCGCGCCATCGAGATCGCCAAGCGCGCGGGTATACCCCTGAAGATCGCGGCCAAGGTTGATCCCAAGGACGAGAAGTACTTTCACCGCGAGATCGAGCCGTTGATGAACCATCCGCTGATCGAGTATCTGGGGCAGGTGGACGAGCGGCGCAAACGCGAGCTGATGGGCAACGCGATGGCGCTGGTGCTGCCGATTGACTGGCCGGAGCCGTTTGGCATGGTCTTCATCGAGGCGCTGGCCTGTGGAACGCCCGTGCTCACCTGCCCGCTTGGTTCGGTCCCAGAGTTGCTACGGGATGGCGTGACGGGCTGCGTGCGCTGCACGGTGGACGACCTGGTCGCCGCCGTGAAGGAGCTGCCCAAGATCTCGCGCAGGGGCTGCCGGCGCTACGCGGAGAAACGATTTGACACGCGCCGCATGGCGTTAGAGTATGTCAACGTGTATTCGCGGGTACAGGGGCGGCGCGCGCTCTTTGCCAGGCCGGAGACGGCGACGCCCGCCGTTGGCGCGAACCATGTCGAGGAAGTAGCTCTGCCATGACGCACTCGTCGCACGCGGACAGCGATCTCCCTGCGCAGCGACTCGATAACTTTGCTGGAACTCCCACGCCGGACCTCGCCGATCCCTACGTGATGCAGGGGTCGGCCAGCACCAGCGTCGAAAAGATCACGCTCAAGCGGGGAGACGCCTTTCTCGTCGCCGACGCGCGCGGCGACCTGCCGGAGTCCGAACAGGAGACGGGCCTGTATTGGCGCGGGACACGCTTCCTGCGCACCTGCGACCTGTTTCTCTCCGGCCTGCCGCTGGTGCCGCTCTCGCACTCGATCTCCGACGAGGAAGGGCTCTGCCAGATTGATCTGACCAATCCGTTCCTGCGGGTGGGCCGAGAGAAGACCATCGTGTACCAGGGCATGATCCACGTGCGCCGCCTGCTGGCGCTGGACGGCTCCAGGCTGACGGAGCGGATCTATCTCACGAGCTACCACGCGCAGCCAATCACGGTCAAGGTGGGCCTCAAGCTGGGCGCCGACTTCCGCGACATCTTCGAGGTGCGCGGCATGGACCGCAAGGAGCGCGGAAACATCTTGCCGCCGGCGATGTCGCGCGAGGGGGCGACGCTGAGCTACGAGGGGCTGGACAAGATCACGCGCTCGGTGGGATTCACGTTTTCCCCACCGGCGAGCCAGGCGGTGATGCAGGGTCTATTCTGGGATCTCCCGCTGACGCACGACACCCCGGTCGAGCTGCTGATCGAGGCGAATCTCGGCATGGTGGGCGCGCTGCCGCACGATTTCGAGGACACGACGACGCCAGCGAGCGCGTTGCCGCGCGGGTCGGCGCTGCCGGTGGTCTGCGCGGACAACGTGTTCTTCAACCGCATGCTGACGCGCGGGATGCACGACCTGGAGATGATGTGTACGCAGACGCCGGAAGGTCTCTACCCGTATGGCGGCATTCCGTGGTACGTCTGCCCCTTCGGCCGCGACGCGCTGATCACGAGCATCGAGTTTCTGCCCTGGTTCCCGCAGGTCGCGCGCGGGACACTGGCGTTCCTGGCGATGTACCAGGGCACGAAAATGGATGAGTTCACCGAGGAGGAGCCGGGGCGCATCCTGCACGAATACCGGCACGGGGAGATGGCGAACTGTCGCGAGATTCCATTCGTGCCGTACTACGGCAGCGTGGACGCGACGCCGCTCTTTCTGATCGCGCTGGATCAGTATATTCGCTGGACCAACGACCTCGACTTTCTCAAGCGGCTCTGGCCGAACGCGCGTGCGGCCGCGCGTTGGATGCGCGACTATGGCGACTCCGACGGCGACACGTTCCTCGAATACGCGAAGATGTCTGATAAGGGACTGGTCAACCAGGGCTGGAAGGACTCATGGGACGCGGTGGCGCACGAGAACGGACGGCTGGCGGACCCGCCGATCGCGCTCTGTGAGGTGCAGGCCTACGCCTGGTCGGCGTATCAGGCGATGGCGGCGCTGTCGCTGCGGCTGGGCGAGACGGAGGAGGCGGCGATCTGGCGCTCGGCGGCGGACCGGCTGCGCGAGAACTTTCTGCGGCGGTTCTGGTGGGAGCAGGAGCACGTCTTCTATATTGCGCTGGATGGGCAGAAGCAGCCGGTGCGCACGGTGACATCCAACGCGGGCCAGTGCCTGTGGACGGGCATCGTGCCGGACGAGTGGGCGGGCGCGATGGTGGAGCGGATGATGCGGCCGGACATGTACACGCAGTGGGGCCTGCGCACGCTCTCGCAGCGAGCGGCGAGCTACAACCCGATGAGCTATCACAATGGCTCCGTCTGGCCGCACGACACGGCGCTGGTGGGGGCGGGCTTCGCGCGCTACGGCTACAAGGCGGAGGCCGGCCAACTGCTGGGCAATCTCTACGGCGTGAGCCTGTACTACTCCGGTTCGCGCCTGCCGGAGCTCTTCTGCGGCTTCACGCGCGCCGTCGGCTACGGTCCCACGCGCTACCCGGTCGCCTGCGCGCCGCAATCCTGGGCGGCGGGCGCTCCATTCCTGCTGCTGAGCTCGGCGCTGGGCTTCGAGCCGGAGGCCGACCGCCAGCGGCTGACCCTGCACGACCCGCAGCTCCCGGACTGGATGCAGAGCCTCGATCTGGGCAATCTGCGCCTGGGCGAGCAGAATCTGCACATGCGCTTCGAACGTTCCGAGCGCGGCACGAGCGTGATCCTCACCGGCGCCTCGGAGATCGAGGTGCACGTCGTGCCGAAGTAGACGAGGGACGGGTAGCACAGAGTCACGTGGAGGGGAGAGCGAGGCCAGGACGCTCCTAGTCCGACCTAGCACTATCCAATATGACACTGGGTTCCAGCCATTGTCGGTAAGATGCTGCCACGTGTGGTTGCCAGGAGCCGCAACGTGCAAAGCCGGGTGCAAGATAAACGCTCGCCTTGACGTATTAGTCTGTAGGGAGATTCAGCAGTTTCAAGAAGCGCCCCGGTATCGAAATTGCTGAGCGCTTCTTGAAACTGAGGTAACAACCCAAACGTAACTGTAGCGTTACAACAACAAAACCACGCGGTCCTATGCTTCAGTGGGGGAGCTTTGGTGTTGAGTGAATGTACCG